>NZ_LZHB01000089.1:0-22555 GCF_001690345.1 Gilliamella sp. Gris3-2 | reverse complement strand
TATTTTTTTGAAGAAATTTTTTGGCGAGGATGAGTTATAGCAATTAAGCTTCTGGAGAATATTTTAACATATTGAAAGATTTTTATATTTGTCAGCTTATCCTCGCTTCGTTATCGGCGCATTCTAATGCAAATATTATGATAAAATAATTTTCCTTAAGTATTTCTTTTGTATAAATAATCAGTTTGATTGAGGAATTTATTTTGCTTACTTTTTGCACCATACTTATTTTTTTCACTTGCTAGCTTCTAATTTATTATTTTATTAAAATAAAATGATAACTTCATAATTCAATATACTATTCAAACTAAACAATGTTAAAAAAATACTTTTTATTATTCACTTTGTTATTTTGTATCCCAACCTGTTGGGCTGATGGTTTAACAAAACAGCAGGCGGAAAATCTTGAACTTGCAGGGGTTAAGCTTGGAATAACCGAACTGGAACTGGTTGAATTACTCAAAAACAAATATCACCTTTCTGAAAATGACATAAAAATTAGTGAAATGAAAATGCGATTACCGCCATCAAAAATAGGAAAAAAATCGATAGTCGAAGGCACAATCAAAAACTATGAAATAACTTTAAATGCCAACAATCAAGACGAAAAATTAACAATTTGACTTGAAAATGACTTAGAGCGTAACCCTACCAAATTAGTTGTGTTCAATGTTTATAAAAAAATGACATACACAGCAGAAATAGAGCAGAAAGTTTATAAAGAATTAACCCAAAAATATGGTAAAGAAGAATATAAAAACATAGTAGGGGATAAAATATGGAGCTATAAACCATACGCTTTACATCTATCCCGAGAAACTGACGGTAAGTTTTATGTCGCAATTTTAACCGAAAAATTGATCCTCGCCAAAATATTAGACAGTGCCCGCCTCTATCATTTTTTCGTTTTGGTAATATTGTTGTTCATATTGTTCAGGTGATACCCAGCCATTGGTTGAATGACGGCGTATCCGATTATAATAGATTTCAATATATTCAAATAGTGCTTTATTAGCCTGCTTCCTCGTTTTGTAGTAACAGTCATGAATAATATGTGTTTTGAGTGTATGAAAAAAACTCTCAACAACCGCATTATCAAAGCAGTTGCCTCTTCGACTCATGCTTTGCCTTAGCCCATATTGTAACAATAATTGCTTGAACTCAGCACTGCAATATTGGCTTCCTTGGTCACTATGAATGAGTACATTTTTAGGAAAGTGACGCCGAAATAAAGCTTGTTTTAATGTATTACACACTAAATGGCGGTCTATGTAGCGACTCGTTTGCCTAGCAATCACTTTTCGTCCATATAAATCGATAATCACCGACAAATATAACCAACCTTCCCCTGTTTTAATATAAGTAATATCGGTTACCCATGTTTTATTAGGCTTATCAGGGTTAAATTGCCTATCTAACGTGTTGGGCGCAATATTGTGATGAGCCTTGTCTGTTTTATACTTGAATTTACGTGCTGCTTTACTCCGTAATCCCAATTGTTGCAAAACACGGCTAATTGTTCTTTCTGAAACTTGATAGCCCGCTTCCCTTGCATCATGAAGCAGGCTTGGCGCACCCAAACGGGCTTTATGTTGCCAATACTGTTTTTGGATATACTCGCTGAGTTTAGCTGATTTGTTTGCTCTTTTTAACCAAGCATAATAACCCGATGAACTGACACCAAGTAATGAGCATATCCTAGTAACGGGATAGCAGGTTAAATGATTTTTCATATAAGCGTACTTCATCGACTTGGATTGTTGATGAAGTACACATGCGCCTTTTTTAGTATATCATTAGCCATTTTCAGTTCTTTAATCTCTTTTTCTAACGCCATAATCCGCTGTTGCTCAGTGGTTAACTCTCGACGGCTAGTTTTATTCGGGGAAAGTTGCCTAATCCATTTATCTAGGGTTGATTTACCCACACCTAGATGGTTGGCAAGTTCGCTGATAGAAAGGTGTGCATTAGATAACGCATAATCCACTGATTGTTGTTTGAATTCGATACTAAATTTTTTGACCATGATATTTGTCTCCTATGATTTTTGTTTATATCATAGAGGCAACTTTTGTCCACTTTTTTGGCGAGGATCAAATATCGCAAGCAAAAAACAGGATCGCAGTAAAAACGAAATAGTTGCATAAACGGTTAATTTGGCTAAAAAACACCAAAAACTTTAATAAAGCTAATACCTGCATTAACTAATTTTTGCCTAAAAGTTTTTTGTTTTTGTGAATAAATAGGGATGGGGGTAGAGGTGTTAATGTTGGCTAAAACACGATTGAACAAGTGATTTTACTGTTCAATCGTGCTTTTACTATATCAAATTAACCAAAAAACTTTTTCACTTTGTCAAAGAAGCTTTTTTCTTTGGGACTGTGTTTAGAGTTTTTATCAGCTTTAAAGCTTTCACCTAACTCTTTTAGTAACTCTTTTTGTTTACTGGTTAAATTAACTGGTGTTTCAACTACAACATGGCAGTAAAGATCACCGACAGCATTACCACGCAACGATTTTATGCCTTTACCTCGTAGTCGGAACATTTTTCCTGTTTGTGTTTCAGCAGGAATTGTTAAGCTGACCTTGCCATTAAGTGTTGGCACTTCAACTTCGCCACCAAGTGATGCTAATACAATATTAATTGGAATTTCACAATGTAAGTTTGTACCGTCTCGTTCAAAAATAGCATGTGATTTAACTTGCACTTGTACGTATAAATCACCAGATGGCGCACCATTTAATCCAGCTTCACCTTCACCAGAAAGTCGGATACGATTTCCTGTATCAACACCAGCAGGAATAGTAACAGATAATGTTTTTGTTTTTTGTACTCGGCCTTCACCGTGACATTTTTTACATGGATTTTTAACTACTTTACCACGACCATGACAAGTTGGGCACTCTTGTTGCACAGCAAAAAAGCCTTGGCGCATTTGTACAACACCAGCACCATGACATGTGTTACACGTTACCACATCAGAAGGCTTTTCGGTTCCTTGTCCATGGCAAGTTTCACAGCTTACTAACGTTGGAACTTTAATTTCTTTACTAACACCTGCGGCAGCTTCTTCTAATGTTAGTGTGATATTGTATTGTAAGTCATTGCCGCGAGATGCAGTTTGTCCACGACCTCGACCACCACCAAAGAAATCACTGAATATATCGTCAAAAGCTCCGCCGCCAAATCCACCAAAGCCTCCGAATCCTCCTGCACCGCCTTGACCTTGTTCAAAAGCAGCATGGCCATATTGATCATAAGCCGCCTTTTTTTGCGGATCGGTTAGGACTTCGTAAGCTTCTTTTACTTCTTTGAATTTTTCTTCAGCTTCGGCTTTGTTATCCTGATTTTTATCAGGATGATATTTCATGGCTAGGCGTTTATAGGCTTTTTTTATCTCACTTTCACTGGCACTTTTACTGACGCCCAATGTTTCATAATAATCTTTCTTCGCCATAATTAACCTTTATTTTTATGATTTTATAAACAACTAAACGGGCTTGAGTTACCTCGCGCCCGTTTAATGTATTACATGTTTAAAACTCGTTGGAATAACTCATTAAAAAACATAGTAATTAATGATTATTTTTTGTCATCATCAACTTCTTTGAAGTCTGCATCAACAACATCATCTTGCGCATTAGAGCTTCCACTATTTGTTTCTGCACCTTGAGCTGCTTGAGCTTGTTGTTGTGCTAATTCAAGCAATTTTTTAGAAGCTTCCATTAATGCATTAATTTTTGCTTCAATTTCTGCTTTATCTTCGCCACGAGCGGCAGTTTCTAAAGCACTTACGGCATCTTCAATTGCTTTTTTATCATCAGCTGATAACTGATCACCTGCTTCAGTCACTTGTTTACGTGTTGAATGAACTAGATGATCTGCTTGGTTACGAGTTTGAGCTAATTCTTCAAATTTACGATCTGCATCGGCATTTGCTTCTGCATCATTAACCATTTTTTGAATCTCTTCTTCACTTAATCCTGATGAGGCTTTAATCGTAATTTTTTGTTCACGTCCAGTGTTTTTGTCTTTAGCTGATACATGTAAAATACCGTCAGCATCAATATCAAAAGTAACTTCAATTTGTGGCATACCGCGAGGTGCAGGTTGGATACCGTCTAGGTTGAATTGACCTAATGATTTGTTATCACCCGCACGTTTACGTTCGCCTTGTAATACATGAATGGTTACTGCTGATTGATTATCTTCAGCTGTTGAGAACACTTGACTATGTTTTGTTGGAATAGTTGTGTTCTTTTCAATTAAAGTTGTCATTACGCCACCCATAGTCTCAATACCTAAAGACAATGGAGTTACATCAAGTAATAAAACATCTTTAACATCACCACCAAGTACACCACCTTGAACAGCCGCACCAACTGCAACCGCTTCGTCAGGGTTTACATCTTTACGTGGCTCTTTACCAAAGAAGTCAGCAACCGCTTTTTGAACCATTGGCATACGAGTTTGCCCACCAACAAGAATAACGTCTTTAATGTCAGAAACAGAAAGACCTGCATCTTGTAATGCTGTTTTTACAGGATCCATTGAACGTTTAACTAAATCTTCTACTAATGATTCTAATTTAGCGCGAGTCACTTTAATATTTAAATGTTTTGGACCACTTGCATCAGCAGTGATATAAGGTAAATTAATATCAGTTTGTTGCGCTGATGATAATTCAATTTTCGCTTTTTCTGCCGCTTCTTTTAATCGTTGCATTGCTAGCGGATCATTTTTTAGATCGAAGTTTTGTTCACGTTTAAATTCGTCAACTAAATAATTGATTAAGCGTGAGTCAAAATCTTCACCACCTAAGTGAGTATCACCATTTGTTGCTAATACTTCAAAGGTTTTTTCGCCATCAACATCGTCAATTTCGATAATAGAAATATCAAATGTACCACCACCAAGGTCATAAACCGCTATAGTTCGGTTACCTACATCTTTATCTAAACCATAAGCAAGCGCTGCAGCTGTTGGTTCGTTGATGATACGTTTTACATCAAGTCCTGCAATACGACCAGCATCTTTAGTTGCTTGACGTTGTGCATCGTTAAAATAAGCAGGTACAGTAATAACCGCTTCAGTTACTGCTTCACCAAGATAATCTTCTGCTGTTTTTTTCATTTTTTTCAATACTTCAGCTGAAATTTGTGGTGGTGCAATTTTTTGACCTTTAACATCAACCCATGCGTCGCCATTGTCAGCTTTTACGATCTTATATGGCATGATGCTAACGTCACGTTGTACTTCGGCATCTTCAAAACGACGACCAATTAAACGTTTAATTGCAAATAGTGTATTTTGTGGATTGGTTACTGCTTGACGTTTTGCTGGTTGACCAACTAAGATTTCTCCATCTTGTGTATAAGCAATAATAGAAGGGGTTGTACGATCGCCTTCAGCGTTTTCTAATACTTTTGCTTGACCATTGTCCATTACAGCAACACATGAATTTGTTGTACCTAAATCAATACCAATAATTTTACCCATAATCTTTTCTCCTCAAAACCTGTATTTTATTTCTTGTATATAAGTCTTAAATTTTAATTTTCAAGCCCTTACTTCACAAAGAAATGTTTTTTGTTTTCACATAAATGGGAACGTTATTATTAATATCAAGGGGGTACAAAAAAATTATTTTTCTAAAACCTTGATTATGGCGTTTTCTACACTTATTATTGCCGCTCTTTAATCATCTTACTTAATTTATAGGATCCTTATGGAACAAACAAAACTTGCAAATCCTGGCCCTCTTGGCTTAATGGGATTTGGTATGACAACAATTTTATTGAATATTCATAATGCTGGATTTTTTCCTGCTATGACAGTAATTGTCTCAATGGGTATTTTTTATGGCGGCCTTGCGCAAGTCATTGCTGGTATTTTAGAATTTCGAAAAGGTAATACGTTTGGTACAACGGCATTTACTTCTTATGGTTTCTTTTGGATTGCGTTAGTGGGTATTTGGTATTTACCAACTTCACCAGCGACAGCGCCATCTGATGCCACTTTTGTTGGTATTTTCCTTGCGTTATGGGGAATTTTTACTGGCTTTATGTTTATTGGTACATTAAAAGGCAACCGCGCATTACAATTTGTTTTTGCTAGTTTAACCGTTTTATTTGCTTTATTAGCTATTGGTAATATTTCAGGTAACCATGGCATTATTCATATTGCAGGTTTTGAAGGCATTATTTGTGGAGCAAGTGCTGTTTATTTAGCAATGGCAGAAGTGATTAATGAGCAATTTGGTCGTACGGTTTTACCGATTGGTGCACCTAAAGGCGATGCGCATTAATAATTTAATTTAGTCTATCGTTAATAAAAAACGGGGAATATTCCCCGTTTTTTATATCAAATAATTATCGCTAAAATCAATTATTTTTTATAAGCGTCGTTATGAACACCAACCGCCGCACGTCCAGATGGATCGTTTAAATTCTTAAATGATTCATCCCATTCAATTGCTTTAGCAGTTGAACATGCAACAGTTGGACCACCTGGTACACAATGAGCTGCACTTTCAACTGGAAATAGTTCATTGAAAATTTCACGATACATATAAGCTTCTTTCGAAGTTGGCGTATTATATGGGAAGCGGAATTTTGCATTTTCTAATTGCTGATCAGTAATTTTACTTTCTGCAATTTCTTTTAATGTATCAATCCAACTATAACCAACACCATCAGAGAATTGTTCTTTTTGACGCCAAACAACCGATGCAGGTAAGTAAGACTCAAATGCTTCGCGGACAATATGTTTTTCCATTTTGCCATTGCTACCACACATTTTATCTTTTGGATTAATGCGCATTGCGACATCTAAGAATTTTTTATCAAGGAATGGGACTCGAGCTTCAACGCCCCAAGCCGCCATTGCTTTATTCGCACGTGCACAATCATACATATGTAGTGCTGCTAATTTACGTACGGTTTCTTCATGGAACTCTTTAGCATTTGGCGCTTTGTGGAAATAGAGGTAACCGCCGAACACTTCATCAGCACCTTCACCAGAAAGTACCATTTTTATTCCCATTGCTTTGATTTTACGTGCCATTAAATACATTGGTGTTGAAGCACGGATTGTGGTGACATCATAAGTTTCAATGAAATAAATTACGTCACGAATAGCATCAATACCTTCTTGAATGGTAAAGTTAATTTCGTGGTGAACTGTACCTAGATGATCAGCAACCGCTTGTGCAGCTTTTAGATCTGGAGCACCTTTTAAACCTACAGCAAATGAGTGTAACTGTGGCCACCATGCTTCTGATTTTTCGTGATCTTCAACACGACGTGCTGAGAATTTTTTAGTGATCGCTGAAATGACGGAAGAATCAAGTCCACCTGACAATAAAACACCATATGGCACGTCAGACATTAAATGACTTTTTACAGACTCTTCTAATGCAACACGCAGTGCATTAATATCCGTTTTATTGTCTTTCACATTTTCGTAATCCATCCAGTCACGTTTGTAATACGTTTTGATTTCACCTTCAGTACTAGATAGATAGCATCCTGGAGGGAAAGCTTCAATTGTTTTACAAACAGGTACTAATGCTTTCATTTCAGAGGCAACATAAAATGTGCCATTTTCATCATGACCTGTATACATTGGAATAATACCAATATGGTCACGGCCAATAAAATAGCTGCCTTTATTGATATCATAAAGGATAAAAGCAAACATACCTTGTAATTCATCAAGGCAATCAATACCTTTTTCTTGATATAAAGCAAGAATCACTTCACAGTCAGAACCTGTTTGAAACTCATAACGATCTTTGTACTGATTTCGGAGTTCTTGATGATTATAAATTTCGCCATTTACCGCTAAAACTAGGGTTTTATCTTTATTATAAAGAGGCTGAGATCCTGTATTAACATCTACAATTGATAAACGTTCATGAGCAAGAATTGCTTTATCAGACGCAAAGATACCAGACCAATCAGGACCACGATGACGCTGTAGACATGATAGCTCTAATGCTTTTGTTCGTAGCTGTTCTGGATCTGATTTAATATCAAGAATACCTAAAATCGAACACATTGATTTTCTCCATTTCAAATCGCATAAGCGATACTGTTACAAGTAAAAACTAACTAGATAAATTTTTTTATTTTGTTAAACATAAAACAAATATTTAAACAAACAGAATACACATTATTTATACACAATTAAAGCATAATGTGATTATACTTTTCTTACTACTGAAAAAAGTAGCAATTATTTTTTTAACCATTGGCCTTGTCGCTTTATATATTGACCTGCTGGGGTCTTTTCTTGCGCTTTACTACCGGCCTTTTTTTCTACTTCACTTAAAGGGACATTACTTTCAGCTGATACTTTTTGGTATTGTTCTTTACGAGCCTGATTAATTAATTGCGCAATTTCAGAAGCGTTACCTTCGTTTTTCACTACACCTAAATAACCATCAGCCTGTTCACCAACTATCCCTTGAACTTTGGCTTGGCTTAATGAATCTATTGCTTGATCTAAATTTAATGCAAACGCAGAAAAAGATAACACAACTGAAAATAATGCCAAGGTTGCTTTCTTACAGATATTCATAACAAACTCCTTAATAAATACATCGTATTTTATTTATTTGAATGTGAGTATAGATTTTTATTAATACTTATAATCAAAAAGACAGATAAAAATAAAACTTATTAATTAATATAATCCAGATTTATTGATTATATTATCTAAAGCTTTATCAACCTTAATATTAATTTCATGGTCTATCTTAACATTTAAATTGATATTAATTGGTTCACTCGGTGCTTGAACTTTGACAGTCGGTGAACAACCCGTTAATACACCTGCTAATATTATAATTGCAATAACATTTCGTACCATAAAATAACCCCTTATTTTGAAGATTTATTTTTTAAATAAGCTTCAATACGTTTACGGATTGGCTCACTAATTTGATCGGATAACTGTAAACTCATGAGCAATTTAGTCATATTTTCTTCAAGGTTGATATTTAAATTAACCGCTTTGCCATTTTCGACATCCAAATTACTGCCTTGAATATTCAATTTTAATTTGGCAATGTCATTAGCGTAATCAACTGCGCCTTGTAACTTAGTATAATGAAAATTTTTAATAATATCAGTGAGTATTTTCATATTGGGGTTATTTTGCCCATAGCTTTTGAGGGCAGAATTTTCAAATTGTAAATAACCCTCGTTGATCGTAACTAACTTGCCATTTTTAATGACAAATTTTAAAGCTGTTTCACCCTTTTTCTTTATCTCTGATAACGTAATAGGTAAAACTCCATCAATTGCACCATCACCAGCAAGCCCTTCAGAAGGATATTGCTTAAAAATATCTTTTAGTTGTATCTGTTTTAACCTTAAATTAAATTGTTGGGGTAATTTAGCTAAATTCAATTTATTTTCTTCAATAAAAACCAAACCAGAGAAGATATTAGCTTGAGCTTTTTTCCATGTAACCGTTCCTTTGTTTGGTGCTTTAAACGAGGCTAAATAGCTTCCAATTAATTTAATCTTTTCAAAAGCGATCCCCATATTTACTTCTTGAATATTTAATACTGGTGTTGAAATAGTAAATTGGTTATCTTTAATAATAATATTGATATCGCCTGTAACCGATTTAATTTCACTAGTTTTATAAATACCATTGAGTTTATTAATGGTTAATGTTGCTATAGCAGATAGTTGGTTACTATCAAATGGAATGTTTGATTTAAGTTGAATATTGAAATCCCCATTGGAAGAACCAAGGATTAAATCATCAGAAAGATTTGCTTTTTCTAAACTAATTGATGCTTTATCCGAAGTTATTAATTCCAATTGATGGCTAGATAGCCAACCAGTAAACGGTAAGACTAAATTACTATTTTGTAAACCAAATCGATTTAGGGATGTTTTAAAAAGGCCGTTTTGTATGTCAATCCGCAAAGCCTGTTGATTAAACAACAAAGTGGCAGACAATTGTGTTATTTCTTGGGTATTGGTTGATAAATTAAGTTGTATTGCTTCTTGCTGTTTACTTATATCAACTTTTAAATCTAATCTCGCTTTATTTTGTTCATAAAATCGCAGTGTATCTATATGAATCGTTTTAGGTAACCAATAAATAATAGTTGAAATCAAAGAGAGATCGGGATCAGATTGATTAAGCGTTTCAGTCGTTGTATCAACCGTGTTTTCAATAGTTTCTAAAGCTATTTCAGATTCATTGGGTTGCCAATAAATATCTAAATTATTTGCAGTTAACTGCGATAATGAAATTGATAAATTTTTAGCAGTTATAGAAACTTGGGATGGTTTACTGACAGTAAGTTCGTCAAAAGTAAGACCTTTAAAGCCAACGCTAGCACCATGCCAATCAACAATAATCCCATTTTTCTGCTTGAAAGTCTGCCAATAATGCCACCCAAACAAGCAAAACAGTATGAGGAAAAATAAGATACTGAGTAAGATCCAATAGCGTTTTTTTAAGCGAACCATAGAAGTTCTCACTTTGACAAAAAGGGTTACAGGGATTTTCCCTGCAATAAATATATTAATTTTGAGATTGCTCACGTTGATTAATATATGCCAAAGCCTTATCAATTCTAGCAAGCGCTCGTTTTTTTCCTACCGCAAAAACAGTTGCATCAACCGATGGCGATTGCCCGATACCTGTTACAGCAACGCGTAATGGCATGCCAACTTTACCCATACCAACATTAAGCTCGGTTGCAGTTGCTTCAATCGCATGATGAATTTTATCAATTTGCCAATCAAAGTCAGCAATAGCTTCAATTTTTGCTTTAATTGTTACTAATGGCTGTTTGGCGACTGGGCGCAAATGTTTTTTAGCTGCATCGGCATCATAATCTTCAAAATCTCGATAGCAATAAGCACATGATTCAGCCATCTCTTTAAGCGTTTTACAACGTTCACCAAATAACTTAATAATAGTGATAAGATCAGGACCTTGTGATAAATCATATCCTTGTTGGTTCATATGCCAAATTAAATGTTGAGCAACATAATCCGCATCAAGATGGTTGATATAATGGTGATTTAACCAAAGTAATTTTTCAGTATTAAAGGCACTGGCTGATTTACTAACCGCATCTAATGAAAAATAACTAATCATTTCCGGAACAGAAAATATCTCTTGATCACCGTGTGACCAACCAAGACGCACTAAATAGTTAAGTAATGCTTCGGGCAAATAACCATCATCACGATATTGCATGACACTAACCGCTCCGTGACGTTTAGATAATTTTTGTCCATCATCCCCTAAAATCATTGATACATGACCATATTTAGGAATTGGCGCTCCTAATGCTTCTAGGATATTGATCTGGCGTGGTGTGTTGTTGATGTGATCTTCACCACGAATAACATGGGTAATTTCCATATCCCAATCATCAACAACGACACAGAAATTATAAGTTGGTGAACCATCAGTGCGGCGAATAATAAGATCATCAAGCTCTTTATTAGCAATCTCAATTGGACCACGGATTAAATCATTAAAAATAACGGTGCCATCAGTAGGGTTAGCAAAACGAACAACATGTGGCTCATCATGAGTATGCTCTTGTTGTACTGAAGCACAACGGCAATGCCCATCGTAACGCGCTTTTTCACCTTTTGCCATCTGCTCTTCACGCAATTTTTCAAGGCGCTCTTTAGAACAGTAGCAACGATAAGCTGTTCCTTTGGCTAACATTTCATCGATGACTTGATTATAACGATCAAAGCGTTTAGTTTGATAATAAGGACCTTCGTCCCATGATAATTTTAACCAATTCATACCTTCCATTATTGCTTCAATCGCTTCAGGCGTTGAGCGCTCAAGATCGGTATCTTCAATGCGCAATACAAATGCACCTTTTGCATGGCGAGTATAAAGCCAAGAATAAAGTGCTGTACGTGCACCACCTACATGTAAATAGCCTGTTGGGCTAGGTGCAAAACGGGTTTTGATTTTCATGAAATAATCCTAATAATAACGAAAATAGAGCTTTAACAACAAAACGAATACCAGCACCATTTCCTTTAATTCTGCTATATATCAACAAGCAGAATAATATGTTTGTATCGATTCAATTTAGTTGCTTATTCTAACACGCCGAAAGGTTTCGGCAATAGTTCCATTATAGTTAACAGGTTAATTTAACTTGTTAAAAAGTTTCAGGAAAGTATACGTTTAAGTATAATATCAGCCTTAACTAGACAGATAAGGCTGAATTATTTAGTACGAATTTAGTATGATTAATGTGCTTCATCCCAATTATTACCGAAACCTACATCCACTTTTAATGGTATAGATAGTTGGTAACAATTTTCCATGATCGATTTTATCTGGGCTTTATATTGCTCAACTAATTCTTCTTTTACTTCAAATACTAGCTCATCGTGTACTTGCATAACCATTCTAACATTACCTACAGGTAAGCTTTTTATCCATTCGCTTACCTTAATCATTGCTGTTTTAATAATATCAGCCGCTGTACCTTGCATTGGGGCATTAATAGCAGCACGCTCAGCACCGCGTCGTTCAATACCACTTCCTGATTTTATTTTAGGAAGATATAAACGTCGACCAGATAGGGTTTCAACATAACCTTGTTCAGCAGCTTGTTGGCGAATTTGGTCCATATACGCTTGAACACCTGGATAGCGCTCAAAATAACGATCGATATAAAACTGAGCTTCTTTACGCGCAATATTAATTTGTTTAGATAAACCAAAGGCGCTCATACCATAAATTAATCCAAAGTTAACCGCTTTTGCACGTCTTCGCTCTTCAGAAGTCACTTCAGATTCAGTTTTACCCAAAATTTCACTAGCCGTAACACGGTGAATGTCTTTGTCATGAGAAAAAGCATAAAGTAAACTTTTATCTTGTGATAGATGCGCCATGATCCGTAATTCAATTTGCGAGTAATCTGCCGAAATAATTTTATATCCCTTTGGTGCAATAAAAGCTTGGCGAATTCGTCGCCCTTCTTCATTTCGCACTGGGATATGTTGTAAATTTGGCTCATTTGACGACAATCGCCCAGTTACAGTACCAATTTGATTATAATTGGTATGAATACGATGATCGATAGGACTAACCATCAATGGCAATTTATCGGTATAGGTATTTTTTAACTTAGCTAAACTACGATAAAGCAAGATCATGCGTGGCAATTCGTATTGATTAGCTAGCTCACTCAAAACATCTTCACTGGTTGATGGTTCGCCCTTTGGTGTCTTTTTGAGAACTGGTAATTGATGTTTATCAAATAAAAGAGCTTGAATCTGTTTAGGTGATGCTGGATTAAATTTTTCACCTGCCAACAATTGTAACGTTTCTTGAATTTCGTTTAATTTCTTTCTCAATTCACTAGAATGTTTATTTAATAACTTGACATCAATCAAAACGCCTGTTCGTTCCATTTCTGCTATCAAAGTGGTGAGAGGCATTTCAATATCTGTGAATAGAGCTTTTAATTTTTCATCTTTTTCAAGAACTGGCCATAATTTATTATGCAATTGTAAGGTAACATCAGCATCTTCAGCAGCATATTGTGTGGTTTTTTCCACATCAATATTATCAATAGTAACCTGAATTTTATCAAATTTAGTTAATTCATCATAAGTAATGGTTTTATGATCCAAATAACGATTGGCCAAACTATCCATATCATGACGGTCAGTACTATTTAATACATAAGATTCAATCATAGTATCAAACGCAATCCCTTGTATGGTTATGCCATAATTTGCTAGCACGCTGTAATCAAATTTTGCATTTTGGGCAATTTTTTTGATTTCTGGATTTTCAAATATTGGTTTTAATTTAGCTAATACATCATCTAGTGGTAATTGCTTAGGAACACCTAAATACTGATGAGAAAGTGGAATATAAGCCGCTTGATGAGGTTCAACACTTAATGATATACCAACTAATTTAGCATGCACGTGATCAACATTATCTGTTTCAGTATCAAAAGCAAATAGTCCGCTATTTGTTAATTTTGTGATCCATTCATCTAATTGCTTTTCAGTTAATATACACTGGTAATCAGTCTCTCTTTTTTGTGCTGTTGTTTGTTCTTCTTGAATGAAGTAATTATCATCACCTTCTATAACTTGATTTTTCTGCTGATTTAAAAAAGTACCAGCCATTAATTCTTTTTGCCAACGATGAAAACCATAATAATTAAATAATTCAACTAGAGCCTTAACATCAATATCACCTACCAATAATTGTTCATTGGAAAAATCTAACTTAACATCAGTTTTGATTGTTGCAAGTAAATAAGAAAGATCGGCATCATTTTGATTATCAATCAATTTCTGTTTTAAAGATTTAGCGCCTCGGATCTTCAATTTTTCAATATCGTCTAACCGATTATAAATATCTTCTACACCATCAAATTCAGATAACAAACTTTGTGCTGTCTTTTCACCTATACCTGGTACGCCAGGAATATTATCAGACGAATCGCCTCTTAAAGCTAAATAATCAATAATTTTTTCTGGCGGAACACCAAATTTCTTTATTACCCCTTGTGAATCTAATTGGGTATTATTCATCGTATTAATCAATGTAATTCTATCGCTCACTAGCTGTGCCATATCTTTATCACCAGTACTGATTAATACTTCTAGATTCTCCCTCTCAGCCTGTCTTGCTAATGTACCAATTACATCATCTGCTTCAACACCTTCAATACAAAGTAATGGTAATCCCATGGCTTTCAAAATAGTATGAATAGGTTCGATTTGCGGACGAAGATTTTCAGGCATTTCATCTCGCGTGGCTTTATATTCATTATAAAGCTCATTGCGAAATGATCCTCCTTTTGCATCAAAAACCACGGCAATATGTGTAGGATTGTACTGATTAATTAAACTACGAACCATATTAACCACACCAAAAATAGCGCCTGTAGGCTCACCTTTAGCATTGGTTAATGGTGGACAAGCAAAAAAAGCACGATAAAGATAAGATGATCCATCAATTAAAATAATCGGTGTATTATTTGGCATTATGGTTACCTAAACATTATTTAATTTAATGGCTGATAGTATAACACCTAATTGGCAATAATATTCTTACCAAGTCAACAATATAATGTAAAAAAGTTTCAGGTAACACTATGTTTCAGTATAAAATCATGTGTAAACAACTGTATATTGCGCAATGAGTGTTATATAATAACGCATTCATTTTCGCTTGAGTATGTAATAAATGACACAATTAAGCCTTGCCGCGCAAAAAGTCAAAGAAGCCCTTGCAGCTAAAAATCTTGAAACACCATTATGCCGTCTAGTTATAGATAATAATGAGCGTAAAGCAAAAATCGAGTCGCATTTTCGTGAAATTATGAAGCTAATGGAACTTGATCTATCTGATGATAGCCTTGCACAAACTCCTCACCGCGTGTCGAAAATGTATGTTGATGAGATTTTTTCTGGTCTTTATTACGAAAATTTTCCAAAAATTACGTTAATCGAAAATAAAATGCAAGTTGATGAAATGATAACGGTTCGCGATATTACACTAACTAGTGTCTGTGAACACCATTTTGTCACAATAGACGGTAAAGCAACGGTTTCTTATATTCCCAAAGATAAAGTCATTGGTTTATCGAAAATTAATCGAATTGTAACTTTTTTTTCCCAACGCCCTCAAGTACAAGAAAGATTAACACAACAAATTTTAGTGGCACTACAAACACTACTAGGTACGGTTAATGTAGCAGTTTCTATTGATGCAACCCATTATTGCGTTAAAGCCCGAGGCATTAAAGACTCCAATAGTATTACAACAACAACTGCCCTCGGAGGCGGGTTTAAAACAAACCCAAGCACAAGGCAAGAATTTTTGCGAGCACTAAACCATTATTAATTTTATAAATGGGTATGTTTGAATCACAACAGTTTAAAGTATGACCGAGTCACTTAGCATTTTATCTCAAACAGTGAAAATGCTTGAAGAAAAGCGATAAAATCCAACTTTATATTGCGTGCATCTTCAAGAAAGATTGGTATAATTCTTGGTTACTTAATATAAATAACATTGTTTTCATGAAGATTATCCGTGGTATAACTAATCTAAAAAATCAGTTTTCTCAATGTGTTCTAACCTTGGGAAATTTTGATGGCGTGCATTTAGGACATCAACAATTAATTAACCATATTATTAAACAAGGTAAAAAACTCAATCTTCCCACTGTTGTGATGTTATTTGAGCCGCAACCACTAGAGTTTTTTGCCCAAGATAATGCGCCGTCACGTTTAACTTCATTTCATGAAAAAGTTATTTTTATTGAAAAATTAGGTATCGACTATATTATTGCTATTCCATTTACCCAAACTTTTGCCAATATGTCTGCCGATCATTTTATTCAAGATTGGTTGATCAATAAGCTACAAGCTAAATACATTACAATTGGTGATGATTTTCGGTTCGGATTTGAACGTAAAGGGGATATCAACCTTCTACAACAATATTCGCGAAATCATGATTTTGTAGTAGAAAGCATACCAACATTTGTTTGGAATAATTTCCGTATAAGTAGTACTGCTATTCGCCAAGCACTTTTGAATAGTGATTTTGAATTGGCTCATTGTCTATTAGGCCGTGATTATACAATTCAAGGTCGCGTAGTCCATGGCAATGCTTTAGCAAGGGAATTGGGATTTCCAACAGCAAATATTCACTTACATCGAAAAAAGCCTGCACTACAAGGAGTCTATTTTGTTAAAGTCAAAAATATCTGCAATAATCAGTATTATCACGGTATTGCCAATATTGGGATAAGACCAACTATTAATGGAAAAACCGCAATACTTGAAGTAAATCTTTTTGACTTTTCGAGTAATATATATGGACAATATTTAGACATAACGCTCATCAAAAAATTACGCGATGAGAAAAAATTTGACTCATTAGCAGAATTAAAACAACAAATTACACAAGATATTTGCACTGCGAAAAAGATCAGTGCAAAATTAACCAATAAAAAGTAGTATCAACACATTTAACTGGAATAAATCAGCATGACAGACTATAAAAATACATTGAATCTACCGGAAACTGGATTCCCAATGCGAGGTGATCTTGCTAAACGCGAACCAGCAATGTTACAAAATTGGTACGATAAAGAACTTTATCGCAAAATTCGCTCGGCCAAAAAAGGTAAAAAAAACTTTATTCTGCATGATGGCCCTCCTTATGCAAACGGAAAACTACATATTGGTCACGCCGTTAATAAAATCCTTAAAGATATTATTATCAAATCAAAAGGGTTAAGCGGTTATAATTCCCCTTATATTCCAGGATGGGATTGTCATGGCTTACCGATTGAACAAAAAGTTGAAGAGCAAGTAGGAAAACCAGGTGTAAAAGTAACACCTGCTGAGTTTCGTCAAATTTGCCGCGATTATGCCGCTTCACAAGTTGAACTACAAAAAGCTGATTTTATCCGTATGGGCGTACTAGGTGATTGGCAAAACCCTTACCGTACAATGGACTACAATACCGAAGCGAATATTATCCGTGCGTTAGGTAGAGTGATAAAAAACGGTCATTTAGTTAAAGGCGCTAAACCTGTTTATTGGTGTACCGATTGTATGTCATCTTTAGCCGAAGCAGAAGTTGAATATTATGATAAATCATCGCCAGCAATTGATGTGAAATTTAAAGCTGTTGATAATCAAGCCGTAGCAAATAAATTTGGTATCAATACTGATTTAACCATTTATGCTGTTATCTGGACAACCACGCCTTGGACATTACCAGCTAGCCGAGGGATAGCTTTAAATGCTGATTTTGAATATCAACTTGTTCAAATTAATGATAAAGAGTGCTTAATTTTAGCAACTGATTTAGTTGAGTCTGTGATGCAACGTGCCAATATCGACCAATGGAAAGTATTAGGTAGCTGCCAAGGTAATGCTCTTGAGTTGTTACGTTTTAAACACCCATTCCTTGATTTTGATGAACCAGTTGTACTTGGCGAACACGTTACAATTGATGCAGGTACAGGAGCTGTGCATACCGCACCAGGACATGGTACAGAAGACTTTATGGTCGGTCAAAAATATGGTCTTGAAGTGGCAAATCCAGTTGGTGGTAATGGTTGTTACTTGCCTGGAACGGGCGCTGGTCTCGATGGATTATTTGTGTTCAAAGCGAATAAAGTTGTCGTTGAAATGTTAAAAGAACATAACGCACTATTACACTTTGAAAATATTGAACATAGCTATCCATGTTGTTGGCGTCATAAAACACCGGTTATTTATCGTGCTACACCACAATGGTTTATTAGCATGGATAAACAAGGTCTGCGAACGCAATCATTAAAAGAAATTAAACAAGTTCGTTGGATCCCTGATTGGGGACAAGCACGCATTGAAACCATGGTTACTAATCGCCCTGATTGGTGTATTTCTCGCCAACGCACATGGGGTGTACCTATGACGTTGTTTGTTCACAAAGAGACCGAAGAACTTCATCCAGATACACTAGCATTAGTTGAAAAAGTTGCACAGTTAGTTGAAAAAGATGGCATTCAAGCTTGGTGGGATGCTGATATTAAAGATCTTTTAGGTCCTGATGCTGATGATTATCGTAAAGTACCTGATACGTTAGATGTTTGGTTTGACTCAGGATCAACATTTTCTTCTGTTGTGCGTGCACGCCCTGAATTTGAAGGACATGATGCAGAACTTTATTTAGAAGGTTCAGATCAACATCGTGGTTGGTTTATGTCTTCATTAATGTTATCAACAGCAATTGATAATAAAGCCCCTTATAAACAAGTATTAACACATGGTTTTGTGGTTGACGGTCAAGGCCGTAAAATGTCTAAGTCACTAGGTAATATTGTGACACCACAAGAAGTGATGAACAAACTTGGGGCTGATATTTTACGCCTATGGATTGCATCGACCGATTATTCAGGCGAAATGAGTTATTCGGAAGAAATTATCAAACGAGCTGCCGATAGTTATCGCCGTATTCGTAATACCGCACGTTTTTTACTGGCAAATTTAAATGGATTTGATCCAGCTAAAGATATGGTAAAACAAGAAGATATGGTTATTCTTGATCGCTGGGCAGTTAGTATGGCAAAAGAAGCACAAGAACAAATTATTCAGGCTTATGAAAATTACGATTTCCATAAAGTTGTACAACGTATTATGCAATTTTGCTCAATCGAAATGGGATCATTCTATTTAGATATTATTAAAGATCGCCAATACACAGCAAAAAGTGATAGTATTGCCCGTCACAGTTGCCAAACTGCTTTATATCATATTGCGCAAGCAATGGTTCGTTGGATTGCACCTATTTTATCATTCACTGCTGATGAAATTTGGCAATATCTGCCAATGGCTGATAAACAAGAATTTGTTTTTGAAGATGAGTGGTATACAGCACTATTTACATTGCCAGAAAGCGAAGCATTAAATAGCGAATATTGGGCTCATATTTTAGCCATTCGTAGCGAAGTGAATAAAGTGCTTGAACAAGGTCGTAATGATAAAGTGATTGGTGGTGCACTTGAAGCTGCTGTTACGCTTTATGCTGATAAAAATATTGCAGCAACATTAGCTAAATTAGAAAACGAATTACGCTTTGTATTACTAACATCACAAGCTAGCGTAAAACCATTACAAGAAGCACCTGAAAATGCGGTGCAAAGCGATATTCAAGGACTAAAAATTGAACTTGCTAAAGCACAAGGTGATAAATGCCCTCGTTGCTGGCACTATACCATCGATAATGAGCCAACATCACATTTATGTAAGCGTTGTGAAGAAAACATTCACGGCAAAGGCGAGGTAAGGCATTTCGCATAGCAACCTATTTAGTAAATTAAATGGAGCTATGCCAATCCCTTAAGCAATCTAGTACCTTTTGCGCCGACGATTGTCGGCGGAAACATAATAATGAGCACAAACTATATGAAAAAAGATAATGGACTTTACTGGTTATTATTTGCAATCATTGTTTTTATCATTGATATCGCAAGTAAATTTTGGATTATAAATAATTTCTCGCTATTTGAATCAGTGAATCTTTTGCCATTCTTCTCTATCACTTATGTACGCAATATTGGCGCTGCCTTTAGCATTTTTGAAGGGCAACGTATGATGCTTGCTGCTATCGCTTTAATTATCAGTGCCGTGATAGTACGTATGTTATACCGCAACACTCGCCAACAAAAATTAGAGAACTTGTCGTTATCAATGATTTTAGGCGGTGCATTAGGTAATTTATTTGATCGTCTTTATCATGGATTTGTGATTGACTTTTTAGATGTCAATTTTGGTGACTGGCACTATCCAACTTTTAATATTGCTGACTGTGCAATCTGCGTTGGTATTGGACTATTTATTTTCAGTAATTATAAAAAACCAAAGAAGACTGTATAGTATGCAAATTATTTTGGCCAATCCTCGCGGTTTTTGCGCTGGTGTTGATCGTGCTATCACAATTGTTGAACGCGCACTAGAATTGTTTGGCGCACCAGTTTATGTCCGTCACGAAGTAGTACACAATCGCTATGTCGTTAATCGCCTAAAAGAATTAGGGGCAATTTTCATTGAAGATATTAGCGAAGTACCCGATAACTCAATTCTTATCTTTTCAGCGCATGGGGTGTCTAAAGCTATCCGTGAGGAAGCAAAACAACATAAACTCCGTGTTTTTGATGCCACTTGCCCACTTGTAACCAAAGTACATATGGAAGTGGCTAGATCGAGTTATCGTGGTGAAGAAGTTATTTTAATCGGCCATGCTGGGCATATTGAAGTAGATGGTACAATGGGACAATATAGCAATCCCGAAGGTGGTATTTATTTAATCGAATCAATTGATGATGTAAAAAAGCTACAGGTAAAAAACGAAAATAATCTTTGCTTTACCACTCAAACAACGTTATCCGTTGATGATACGGCTCAAATTATAGATGCTTTAAAAAAACGTTTTCCTAATATTCGCAGCCCACGCAAAAATGATATCTGCTATGCCACAACCAATCGCCAGCAAGCAGTGAAACAATTATCATCACGCGCAGACATTGTTTTAGTCGTAGGTTCTAAAAATTCGTCTAATTCAAATCGCCTAGCCGAGCTAGCAAGGCGAAACAGCAAACAAGCTTATTTAATTGATTTTGCATCTGACATCCAAAAAGAGTGGTTAATAAACACACATACGATCGGCGTAACAGCAGGAGCTTCTGCGCCTGAGATTTTAGTACAGCAGGTGATTGATCATTTAAAAAACTTAGGTTGTACATCGCTTATTGAGACAGATGGCATTTTAGAAAATATCACTTTTGAAATTCCAAAAGAACTTCGAATTGATATTAAATTAAACTGATTTAAGAAGACTTAAGCCCCTCAAATTTTACTAATAACTCTTCTTTTGTTTCAATATGTTCAGGATCCGCAATAATGGCATTTTGAATAGGGCAGACTCGCTGACAAGTCGAATGATCATAATAACCGACACATTCTGTACATTTATTGGGATCAATTTCATAAGTATCAAACCCCATTGAGATTGCCTCATTTGGGCACTCAGGCTCACACATGTCACAATTAATACACTTATTGGTTATTTTTAACGCCATTGCTCTTCTAACTTTACTAATTAAAAAAATTAGTGCCATTATAGCGTAATCACCAATAAATCCGAATAAAGATCGCGTTATCGCTTATTGAGTAGTTCAATCTTTGCAAAGAATTTTTAGAAAATCATACTGCTTGTTTTCGTATTTATATTCAACATGAAGTCTTTCACTGTTATAGATGGCTAATCGTTCTTCAGTTACTATCCTTGCTTGTTAATGGAGAATGATATCCTAAAGCAAGCGGCGTTGATAATGGGAAGAAAATCGAGTTAATTTTACATAATAAGCATCGATACAGCTTACGTGCATTATGTCGATGTTTAAATGTAACCCGAAATCGTTTCTATTATCAACGGCAATTAACGCAGCAATCACAAGATATATCACTGAGTGAAATAGTGGGTGAAATTTTTAATACTAATTATCGTGCTTATGGCACAAGGCGTCTACAAGCAGAGCTGAGAAAGCAAGGCATAACCGTATCTCGACGCCGAATAGGTCGAATCATGGCGAAAAATGGCTGGGTTTCGAAATACACCTGTAAAAAATATTGTATTCATACAGAAAAAAGCAATGAATCACCGGTGGGGAATGAACTGAATCGAGAATTTGATATAGGTCAACCACGAAAGATATTGGTGACCGATTTAACCTATGTAAGGGTTAAACAACGTTGGCACTACCTTTGTGTAATTGTTGATATCAGTAATCGAGAAATAGTGGGGCGAAGTGCTGGCAGGCATAAAACAGCGGCACTGGTCATGCAAGCTATGAGTCAAATTCCAATGAACTTACAGACGATTGAGTTGTTTCATTCTGATAGAGGAAAAGAGTTTGATAATCATTTGATTGATGAATGTTTAACAGCATTTGGAATTAAACGGTCGTTAAGTCGCAAAGGCTGCCCCTATGAT
>NZ_LZHB01000088.1:0-1066 GCF_001690345.1 Gilliamella sp. Gris3-2 | reverse complement strand
GGCGGCGGCGGTTCTGGTAATGGTGGTAATGGGCTAGATGAAAGTATTATTGCATCACTACGATTAACCCCAAATGAATAACTACTATAAAAGGCACTACATAAAATAAAAAAAAGCAAACATATATTGCAAAATAAAATACGTTCAGCAGTTAAATGGTTTGGATACTTCATTTTATTTCCTTTATCAAATAATATTTTATTTTTATAAGTTTCTAGCATTACTAATAAATTCCCACGCCAACAAACATATAATTTGTTAAATAAATTATTTAAACTTATCCGACACCCTAAGCATTGAAGGCTAAAGGTTGAAGAACAACGCAAACAACTGATAGATTGGCATAGTGTTTATTGCTGACAACATCACCAAAATATGTGTTTACTGCTAATTTATTGCGCCAAAATGGGGCACTCACTTGTTCATCAACATCGCCCTCCTATTCCTTTGTGCCACTAACTCCTTCAGATTCAATGAACTAAATAATGTCGCTGTCGTCATGTTAATATCAGCAAAACTTTGGTTTACCTCGGGTAACTTAATCTGGATTGTCGATAATGAAAGGCGGCTTTGTGGTGTGAATTTTCGACTGTTTGATAAATTAATACCTAATAAGTCATCTGTTGCTGTCACTTTAATGACGAGGTCATCAAAGGCTAAATAGGATGCTCTACCTTGAATGCTATCTGCTGTCGTGGTCGATAATGCCTGTGATTTTAATGAACACAGCAATAACAACAATGCCAATGGGATTTTTAGCAATAATTTTGTGAGAAATTTCGGTAATAATTTAGATAATTTAGATAATTTAGATAATTTAGATAATTTAGATAATTTAGATAATTTAGATAATTTAGAAGATATAAATAAGTTTTGCGCAAGAACTCGTCGAATAGGATTATTTGATAAATTTAAGACATAAGTTTGCCAGTGCTTGTGCCTTGTGCCTTGTGCCTTGTGCCTAAAATGGTACTGCATTTTGCTCCACCTGTCAAGTAATATTTTGTTTTATTTCGATTTTTTATAATTATTCGCTTATTTAATAAGCTTACCTTTCTAAAACGGT
>NZ_LZHB01000087.1:0-615 GCF_001690345.1 Gilliamella sp. Gris3-2 | reverse complement strand
AAGCAGCGTTTATTTGGTTTATATCATTCGTCAAGTAACACTACTTTATGTTTATTAGGAATGAAAATTAAAAGAAAAAAACTAAAAACTAAAAACAAACTGGAAAAGATTTCAAAAGAAATAAACGATAGATTTAATAATTTATATAACGAATTGTCAAAGTTACAACAAATACTTGTTCCAAGCATTTTAAGACAAAAAAAAGGAAATTTTTTATCTAATAAAAATAATTTGATTTTCTTTAATCAAATGAATTTAAATCAATTTAAATATTATTTTGAGAATTTATCTGTAGTAGCTAATTTAACTGATGATATTAATAAATCTAATGCTGTATTTTCATTTGAAAATCAAGATATTTTGGAGACAGCAAAAATTGCTATTGAAGAAAATAAACTATTTTATTATATATACACTGGTTTTATAAGTAATATTTTCCCTCCTTATGGTTCAGCAATGACTACTTTTTGTTCTGCTATTTCATTTGTAATAGACAGCCGAGGTGATTTTAATGATGGCAATATGGCAACTGATCTAGAAGCGCTTTTAAATACAGAAATTGTTAATGAAAAACAGTTACTGAGATCTAAAAATATTATTAACAAAATCATTAAA
>NZ_LZHB01000086.1:0-28391 GCF_001690345.1 Gilliamella sp. Gris3-2 | reverse complement strand
ACTAAGTTATTATAGTGGTAACTGATTTTTTATATCTACTTAAAATAAATTTTATTAATTATAAAATGATACTTTAATAGGTTTTATTTATAAGTGATATTAGTCAAATAAAATAGATAAAAACCTACTTATTTAGTAAACTATTAAAAAATAAAAATTTAAGGTATTTAATATGGTTAAAATAATTATTATTGGTGGTGGCGCAGGAGGATTAGAATTAGCAACTGATCTCGGCGATAAATTAGGGAAAAGTAATCAAGCCGAGGTTACACTAATAGATAAAAATACTTATCATATTTGGAAACCTTTATTACATGAAGTTGCTACTGGTATTCTAAATGAGCAAGCTGATAAAATTGATTATGCTGAACAAGGACAACAACACCATTTTCAATTTATTCAAGGCACGTTTACTAATCTTAATCGTGAAGAAAAGCATGTTATTATTGAGAATTCAAATAGTGAATCTATTTCTGTACCATATGATACATTAGTTGTGGCAATAGGAAGTACTTCAAACGATTTTGGCACACCTGGAGTTAAAGAACATTGTATCTTTTTAGATGACCAAAACGCTGCAATTCGTCTACGTGAAACACTGATTACAAAATTTGCTAGTTTTTGTTCAATTATTGATGAACATGAAACGACGACTGAAGATAAAATTCGTATTGCTATTGTTGGTGGTGGCGCAACAGGTGTTGAATTAGCTTCTGAGTTACCTCATATGGTTGAAACATTTGGCAACTGTGGTCGTAATAAAATGTGTTCTGATTTGCTTGATGTATCTATTATTGAAGCAACTGACCGTATTTTACCTGCTTTACCTGAAAAAACGGCATTAAATATTACCGATACCCTTCAAAAACGTGGTATTCATGTATTAACAAAAACCATGATAACCAAGGCGGAAAGTAACGGCTTTTATCCAAAGGAAGGCGATATTATTAGCGCAGATATTATGATTTGGACTGCAGGTGTAAAAGCGCCAGACTATTTAAAAGATATTGCTGGTTTAGAATCAAGCCGTTCGAATCAACTGGTAGTTAAACCAACATTACAAACAACGCGCGATGATAATATTTTTGTTATTGGTGATTGTGCTTATGCTATGCAAAACAGCGGGCGTGCCTCACCAGCTACTGCACAAGCCGCACATCAAATGGCAAAAATATGTTATGAAAATATCATTAACATGTTAAATAATAAACCCATGAAATCATTTAATTATGTTGATAATGGAACGATTATTTCTCTCCATGATACAGCACAAGGTGTAGTTAAAATTGCTGGTAAACGCGAAATGAATGTTAAAGGTTTTTTTGCTTTAACTATTCATCGTTTGTTATACCGTATGCATCAAGCAAGCTTATTAGGTATTTTCAAAACAATTCGATTTGTTAAGGCTAGTAAAGAGATGTATAAAAATAAATTTGCTTCTATTTTTACTCATCAAGACTAGTTTCCCATTTAGATAGCTACTTACAAATACTATTTTATAAGTAGCTATTTTATAATTTATAACATTATTTACAGGTAAGGGGAATTTAATACGTTTTATTATATTATTTATGCTGTCTGTCTTTAGTTAGCTTTTTAGTATTGCTAGTTATAAACCTCAAGATAGTGATTTTATTTTTCCATCCACACAATCAACAAAGTCTGGCTATTAAACAAGCAACAAACTCTCCATACATTCATATGGTAATTATTTTTAATACAAATGGTAAGCCATATATTTTTGAAACGGCTAATAAAGTAATTTATACACCACTAACTAGTTGAGTTTCACGTGGTAAAATAAAAAATTACGTTATCACACGATTAAAAAATCACAATTTATCTATGATGTGTTTATCTTTGATGGCAGTTTTTAAATGACATAGTGAACGTTATAATAATTTTGCCAAAAATAACCATAACTTAGTTCATTATACCGTTAACAATGTTAACAGATAAGCAGTGGGAAGGAAACGCGACTGAAAATAATGAAAAGTACGAATCGAGTTTATAATAAAACAGAATATAGGGTGACATTTGAGGAAATACTGTTCCAAATAAGAACAGGTATTTCTTGGCGAGATTTGCCAACTACATTTAGTGAATGAAATACAGTTTATAGATGTTTTAATTTATGGTTTAGAAAAAAGTATATTAATGTATATTATCAAATAATTATTAAGTATAGCTGATTTCGAATGGGTTTTTCTCGATGATCTATTGTGCAAGCACATCAACATAGCTCAGGTGCAATAACTCAGCATTTAGAACAAATAGGAATTATGCCAGCATGTTATCGCTGATATTTATACTTTTGTGGCTACCAATGTATTGTTGATTAATATATAAACACAAAAGATCAGCAGTCTATAATTACAACTTAATTTTTACATGGTACACTTTTTGGCGTCATCTACAAGAAATCAATTTAGGTAATAATATGAAAAAACTAACTATACTGATATTGTTAATGTCATGGCCACTAGTATCTTTAGCCAAAGGACCTAATTGTTATACTTGGCCTATGAACATGACCATGGTTTGGATGAAAAATGAAAAGATAGTAGATATCCAAGACTTGGATGAATCAAAAACCAAAATAATGCAATTGGCCTCAGAGAAAATAAAAAAAGATTTATATACGCAAATTTATCACTTTGTTTTTTATGATAAGAATGGTAATAGTTACGAAGTTATTACAAAAAGCCAAGCATCATACGAAGAATGTTCAATGAGTGATGTGAATAAATATCTAATATCCAAAAACCAAGTTCATCAATAGGTTATCTAATAATAGGTAAGTAAACCCGGTATTTTAGACTGTTTTTAGTCAACGATATAAGTAATATAGGTAAAAAAGAATAATTTAAGGTAATTATATGAAAAAGCTTTCTTTATTAATATTGTTAATATTATGTCCAATTCTATCCTTTGCTAAAGGGCCAGATTGCCATAATCACGCTTTGAATAAGGCTAAAGAGTGGTTGAAAAGTAGTAATATAGTGGAGATTGAAAATTTGAATCAATCAAAATTGAGAATAACACTTTTAGCATCTGAACAGAAAAGTAAGGGTTTATATACACAAATTTACCACTTTGTTTTGTATGATAATCAAAATAAATCTTACGAAGTCATCACAAAAAATGAAGATTCTGATAAAGAATGCTCAATAGGTAACGTTGATAGTTATTTAGTAGCAAAACGCCAGGTTGATTATTTTGATTAATTAGTGAAATTACTAAAGATTTCAGACGTGTTTAACCAAACTATATTATTGCTTTATCAATTATTTAGCTAAATGAATACGGCAAGACAAAAAATTAAAGGTTGTAAAATGAAAAAAAATTTCTTAATTATTGGGCTAATAATGTGGCCTATAATCTCTTTTGCTAAAACACCTAATTGTGCAAATGCTTTCATGAATCATGCGGCTCGGTGGATGCAATATGATGGAGGAATCGTTGAGATGGCTGATTTAGATCCATCAAAAACAACAGTAACATTATTGGCATCAGAAAAAAAGAAAAATACAAATAATATGATAAAGAAAAAATATGTATATACCCAAATTTATCGCTTCGTTTTTTATGATGATAATGGCAATAGCTATCAAGTTATAACAAAAGGTGATACAGTAGAAGTTAACGAAAATGATATTACTGAATTTTGTTCAGCTGGATTGAGCGACGTTTATTTTGTATCGAAAAATAATTTAAGTGTAGATAGTAAATAATTCGATTGATTAACTAATCTTTTTTAGCTTTAATTTGGATATAGAATGGGTACAACTCACAAGTAAATGTTGGAAAGTCCTTTAGCAATCAACTTATCGGAAAGTTAAAAAAGGCTACTTGTAATACAAAATAGCCTTTTGTGTATGATAAAAAATCAAAAGCAAATTATTGCCCCATACGGCGAGTCAATTCGATAACGCGAATTTTTGCCAAAGCTTTTGATAATTCAGCAGATGCTTGTGCAAATGACATATCATCACTTGGGTGATTGATATGTTCTTGTGCTTGTCTTACTGCTTCTTGTGCTCTTGCTTCATCTAAATCTTCACCACGAATTGCAGTATCTGCCAAGATAGTTACGATGTTAGGTTGTACTTCTAAGATGCCACCAGATAGATAAATAAACTCTTCTTCACCATCCGCTTTCACAATGCCGACCATGCCTGGTTTTATGGTTGTGAGTAAAGGGGTATGGCCAGGATAAATCCCAAGTTCACCTTCCTTACCTGTGACTCTGATTCGCTGAACATCACCCGAAAACAGGTGAGATTCAGCACTAACAACTTCTAATTGATAGGAAGTTAGTGCCATAATACGATCTCCATTAATACGATCTTCGTTCAATGAATCTCTTAGAGAGATTTTGCCTTCTCAATCGCTTCATCAATTGAACCAACCATATAGAATGCTTGTTCAGGAATATGGTCATAATCACCATTCATGATTCCTTTAAATGCACTGATCGTATCTTTTAAAGGTACATATTTTCCTGGTGAACCAGTAAATACTTCTGCAACAAAGAATGGTTGAGATAAGAAGCGCTGAATTTTACGTGCACGAGCAACGATCAATTTATCATCTTCAGATAACTCATCCATACCAAGAATAGCAATAATATCTTTTAATTCTTGATAACGTTGTAGAATTGACTGAACACCACGGGCACAATCATAGTGCTCTTGACCAACAACTAAAGGATCTAATTGACGACTAGTTGAATCTAATGGATCCACTGCCGGATAGATACCTAAAGAAGCAATTTGTCGACTTAATACGATTGTCGCATCTAAGTGAGCAAAGGTTGTTGCTGGTGATGGGTCAGTCAAGTCATCTGCTGGCACATACACCGCTTGGATTGAAGTAATCGAACCAGTCTTAGTTGAAGTAATACGTTCTTGTAGTAACCCCATTTCTTCAGCTAATGTTGGTTGATAACCTACTGCCGATGGCATACGACCTAATAACGCAGATACTTCAGTACCAGCTAATGTATAGCGATAAATATTATCGATGAATAATAAAACATCTTTACCTTCGTCACGGAATTTTTCAGCCATAGTTAAACCAGTTAACGCAACACGTAAACGGTTTCCTGGTGGCTCATTCATTTGGCCGTAAACTAATGATACTTTATCAAGTACGTTTGATTCTTTCATTTCGTGGTAAAAGTCATTACCTTCACGAGTACGTTCTCCCACACCAGTAAACACTGAGTATCCTGAGTGTTCAATAGCGATATTACGGATCAACTCCATCATGTTAACGGTTTTACCTACACCAGCACCACCAAACAGACCAACTTTACCACCTTTAGCAAATGGACAAATTAAGTCGATAACTTTAATACCTGTTTCAAGTAGTTCGGTTGAGTTTGCAAGTTCTTCATAGGTTGGGGCTGCACGGTGAATCGCCCAACGTTCTTCTTCTCCAATAGGACCTGCTTTATCAACAGGATCACCAAGTACGTTCATAATACGACCTAGTGTTTTTGTACCAACAGGTACTTCAATGCCGTGACCAGTGTTTACTACGTCAAGTCCACGTCTTAAACCATCAGATGAACCCATTGCGATACAACATACAACGCCACCACCTAATTGTTGCTGAACTTCCAGAACTAATTTTTCAGTGCCTGTTTCCACTTCTAATGCATCATATACCTTTGGTACTGCATCTTCTGGGAATTCGACATCAACCACCGCACCGATGATCTGGACAATCTTTCCAGTAGCCATTTTTAATCCTCTACGTCTTTTTCTTAACTATAAGCCAATATTTAGCACTAACCTGAAACAGCGGCTGCACCGGATACAATATCAATTAATTCATTAGTGATAGCACCTTGACGTGCCTTGTTATACACAATTTGTAACTCATTAATTAGGTTTGCTCCGTTATCCGTTGCCGCTTTCATGGCCACCATTCTTGCTGCTTGTTCACTCGCTAAATTATCAACCACTGCTTGATAAACTTGTGATTCAATATAGCGACGTAAAATCACGTCTAATAGTGATTTAGCATCAGGCTCATAAATATAATCCCATGATGAAGCTTTGAGTTTTTTATCTTCTGATGGTGGTAAAGGTAATAATTGCTGAATTGTCGGCTTTTGTGACATCGTATTAATAAATTTGTTTGTGACAATATATAATCTATCAATTTTACCGTTGTCATATGCCTCAAGCATTGTTTTTACCGGCCCAATTAAATCGGATAAATTTGGTTCATCGCCCAAATTAGTAGCTTGAGTTAAGATGTTCGCTTTCACTGATGAGAAAAACGAAACACCACGCGAACCAATTAAAGCAACATCAGCTTCAACACCTTTTTCCTGCCATGCTGACATATCAGCAATGACAGTTTTGAAAAGATTGATATTTAAACCACCACATAAACCACGATCGGTTGAAATGATAAGATAGCCAACTCGCTTTACATCTCTTTCTTCTAAATAAGGATGTTTGGCGCCTATCTGAGCTAACGCTAAATGTCCAATTACTTCACGAATCATTTCAGCATATGGTCGACTAGCCGCCATTCTATCTTGCGTCTTACGCATTTTAGAATTGGCAACCATTTCCATCGCTTTAGTGATTTTTTGCGTACTTTGGATACTGGCAATTTTTGTTCTAATCTCTTTTGCATTAGCCATTTTTTACCTCACCCTTACCATGTTTGAGTTGATTTAAAGCTTTCAAGTAATTCTTTTAGCTTAGTTTCAATCTCATCATTGTAATTACCTGTTTCATCAATTGATTTAACAAAATCGGCATATTGACTATGGGCATAAGCAAGTAGTGCTGTTTCAAATGGTAATACTTTAGCTAATTCTACATCTTCAAGATAACCACGTTCAGCGGCGTAAAGTACTATTGATTGTTCAGCAACAGTCATTGGCGAGTATTGCTTTTGTTTTAACAATTCTGTTACTTTTTCACCGTGACTTAATTGGTTTCTTGTTGCTTCATCTAAGTCTGATGCAAATTGAGAGAACGCAGCTAATTCACGATACTGTGCAAGCGCAGTACGAATACCACCTGATAATTTTTTCATTATCTTAGTTTGTGCAGCACCACCCACACGTGAAACCGAAATACCAGGGTTAACCGCAGGGCGGATACCTGAGTTAAATAGGCTAGTTTCAAGGAAAATCTGTCCATCAGTAATCGAAATTACGTTAGTTGGTACGAATGCTGAAACGTCACCAGCCTGAGTTTCAATAATTGGTAATGCTGTTAATGAGCCTGTTTTTCCTTTTACTTCGCCTTTGGTGTACTCTTCAACATAGGCTTCGTTGACTCGCGCTGCGCGTTCAAGTAAGCGAGAATGAAGATAAAATACATCACCAGGATAAGCTTCACGTCCAGGCGGACGACGAAGTAATAACGAAATTTGACGATAAGCAACAGCTTGTTTAGATAAATCATCATAAACAATTAATGCATCTTGCCCACGATCGCGGAAGTATTCTCCCATTGCACAACCAGCATATGGCGCTAAGTATTGTAACGCAGCTGATTCAGACGCTGATGCCACAACCACAATTGTGTTTTTAAGTGCACCATGCTCTTCAAGTTTACGTACAACATTGGCAATAGTTGATTGTTTTTGACCAATGGCAACATAAATACATTTTACACCTGAGTCGCGTTGGTTGATGATTGCATCGACAGCAAGTGCTGTTTTACCTGTTTGACGGTCACCGATGATAAGTTCACGTTGACCACGTCCAATTGGAATCATTGAGTCAACGGCTTTATAACCAGTTTGTAATGCTTGGTCAACGGATTTACGATCGATAACACCAGGTGCAACTACTTCTACTGGTGAAAAACCGTCATGTTGAAGTGAACCTTTACCATCAATTGGTTCACCTAGTGTGTTAATAACGCGGCCTAATAAACCTTCACCAACTGGTACTTGTAAAATACGGCCAGTACATTGTACTTTCATACCTTCAGACAAGTCTTCGTATGGTCCCATGACTACCGCACCAACGGAGTCTCTTTCAAGGTTTAATGCCATTGCATATCGGCCACCTGGTAATGCAATCATTTCGCCTTGCATTACATCAGTTAATCCGTGGATTCGAAGGATACCATCACTTACAGATATGATAGTTCCTTCATTGTGAGCATCACTCACAATATTGAACTGAGCTATCCGCTCTTTAATTAGTTCACTTATTTCAGTTGAATTTAGCTGCATTATCAGTCCCCTTAAGACTGTAGAGCGTTATTTAAACGATTTAAACGCCCTCTGATACTACTATCAATAACCATATCGCCCGTACGAATAATAAAACCAGAAATGAGCGATTTATCTATATGACATTTTAGTTTTACTTTTCGTGATAAACGTTTTTCGACAGCGACAGAAATTTTATTAAGTTGCTCATTAGTTAGTTCACTAGCAGAAATTACATCAACATCTGCTTGCAATTCTCTATCTAAACAATATTGTTCAAACAAGGTTAACACTTCAGGAAGAAGTGATAATCGTTTGTTTTCAGCCATAATCTTAATAAAATTAGTACCAAACTCATCTAACACATCTTTACAAATGTTGATGAGTAAATTAGCCACCGAATCAGTTTTCATATCAGATGTTAATACACTTCTTATTTGAGTATCTTTACTCACTTCAGATGTTAGCACTAACATTTTATGCCATGATTCGATGCTGTTATTTTCTATCGCAAATTCGAAAGCGGCTTTAGCATAAGGGCGAGCAATCGTAATTAAGTCAGCCATTGCTCTATTCTCCTTATAGTTCAGCTACGAGTTTATCAATGATGTCGCTATTTGCGGCTTCATTAACAGAACGTTCAATAATTTTTTCTGCACCAGCAATAGCGAGTGTAGCGACTTGTTGTTTAAGCTCTTCTCTTGCTCGTTTGCGTTCAGCTTCTACTTCGGCAAGTCCTTGAGCAACAATTCGTTCTTTTTCGCGAGAAGCTTCTTGCTTTGCTTCTTCAAGAATGATTGCTTTGCGTTTATTCGCTTGCTCAATAATTGCATTAGCCTCAACCTTAGCCTGTTGCATTATGTCAGATGTATTTGCTTTGGCTAATTCCAAATCTTTTTTTGCTGTTTCTGCTGAAGCAAGTCCTTCGGCTATCTCTTTTTGGCGTTTTTCAATCGCGCCAATAACAGGAGGCCAAACAAACTTCATACAGAACCAAACAAACAATACAAATGTAATTGCTTGGCCGAGGAGAGTTGCGTTCATATTCATGACACGATTCCTCTTAAATTTTTATTAACCTGCAACAGCAAAAATAACGTAAAGCGCAATACCTACACAGATCATTGGAATTGCATCAACTAGACCCATAACGATAAAGAATTGAGTACGTAACATAGGCATTAATTCTGGTTGACGAGCAGCACCTTCTAAAAATTTACCACCTAATAAACCAATACCAACTGCACCACCAATTGCAGCTAATCCCATCATAATGCCTGCGGCTACAAATAACATTTCCATTATATACTCCAGTTTATTAACAAAAAAATATTAAAATTAATGATCTTCCGTTGCCGACGCCATAGCCAAATAGACGATCGTCAACACCATAAAAATAAAAGCTTGTAACGTAATTATTAAAATATGGAAAATGGCCCATGGTAACGATAATACCCACTGTGACCACCAAGGTAATAATGCAGCTATTAAGATGAAGATAAGTTCACCTGCATACATATTTCCAAAAAGTCGAAGCCCTAAAGAAACAGGTTTCGCTAATAGACTAACTAATTCAAGTACTAAATTGATAGGTGCAAATGCCCAGTGATTAAATGGATGCAAGGTATATTCTTTAACAAATCCTGAAATTCCTTTGTACTTGATTGAGTAAATGATGATAAGTGCAAACACACCTAAGGACATTGACATAGTAATGCTTACATCTGCTGTTGGTACAACTCGCAAGTGTGACAGACCTAAATACTGACCAGCATAAGGTAGAAAATCAACAGGGATAAGATCCATTAAATTCATCAAGAAAACCCAAATAAACACTGTTAATGCTAACGGCGCAATGAGTTTATTTTGACCAGTAAACATATCCTTAACAGTATTATTGACAAATTCGAAAATCATTTCTACTGCACATTGCAGTTTACTTGGGACGCCACTAGTGGCTTTTCTTGCTACACGATGGAATATCCATAAAAAGATAACACCAAGTAAGATCGAAAAGAACAATGAGTCAAGATTTAAGGTCCAAAAACCAGAACCTACTTGCAAGTTCTCAAGATGATGCTTGATATAAGCTTGTGGTGAAGCTGGAGAGGAAACCGACATATAACCCTCTTAACCTATTTTTAAAAATAAAAAATATTGCTCATGTTTTCACTTGAAAGATATAAGCAATTGCTGTAATAATCTGAAGTTACTATTTTAAACCTAATTGCCTATAACAAGTCAACCTTTGATTAACAAAATTAAAATTTTAGACACTTTTTACTAATTTTACGTAAATGCACGCAACTTCTCTTACTATTCTAACCTCAATACAGCTCAATTAATGGCTTAATTAATGGGCATGATTGGGGGTATTTTTAAGCTTTAACTGCTGTAGCGATAGTTTCTGCTAGTTTTTGCACTTCGTTTTCATTGCTTCCTTCTACCATAACACGAATTAGCGGTTCGGTTCCTGATTTACGGATCAAAACTCGACCATTATGACCAAGCTGTTTTTCTGCTTGTTTAATTGCCGCTTTCACTTCATCACTATTTAGGGGGTCATTTTCACCTGAAAATCGAACATTAATTAATACTTGTGGTAACATTGTCATACCACAGCACAAGTCAGCCAATGACATATCATTACGAATCATTGCTGCTAATACTTGTAAGCCAGCAATAATACCATCACCAGTGGTGGTTTTATCTAACAATAAAACATGTCCCGAATTTTCGGCACCTAAGCGCCAACTTTTTTCGATTAGTTTTTCAAGTACATAACGATCACCAACTTTAGCACGAGCAAATGGGATACCGAGATTTTTAAGGGCAATTTCAAGCCCCATATTGCTCATTAATGTGCCTACAACGCCACCTTTTAGTTGACCTTGTCTTAATGCTTCACGGGCAATGATATAGATAATTAAATCGCCATCAATTTTTCGACCTTTATGATCAACCATGATAATGCGGTCACCATCGCCATCTAAGGCAAAACCTAAATTGGCTTTTTCATCAATAACTCGTTTAGCAAGCGCTTTTATGTCAGTTGCGCCACAGTTTTCATTGATGTTAACACCATCTGGCTCACAACCAATTTTTATTACTTGTGCTCCTAGTTCTCGTAATACTTTTGGCGCTATGTGATAGGTGGCACCATTAGCGCAATCGACAACAATTTTTAATCCAGCCAAACTTAAATCATGGTCAAATGTGCTTTTACAAAATTCAATATAACGCCCTGCAGCATCGGTAATACGGCTAGCTCGCCCAAGTTGTTTGGATTCAACGCAATCGATCTCTTTTTCAAGCTCGGCTTCAATTTCTAATTCGATTGTATCATCAAGTTTTTTCCCTTCGGTTGAAAAGAATTTAATACCATTATCATAAAAAGGATTGTGCGAGGCTGAAATGACAACGCCAGCATCAGCACGAAAAGTGCGGGTTAAATATGCAATGGCAGGGGTTGGCATTGGTCCTGTAAACGCAGCGGCAACACCAGCAGAAGCAAATCCCGCTTCTAGTGCTGATTCAAGCATATAGCCTGAAATGCGGGTATCTTTACCGATTAATACTTTTTTAACGCCATCTTTGGCTAGCACTCGCCCAGCAGCCCAGCCTAATTTAAGCGCAAAATCTGGTGTAATAGGATACTGGCCAACTTTACCGCGAATCCCATCTGTACCAAAATATTTTCGATTAGACATGATATTCCCTCACACTAACATTTATTATCTCTAACAACTATCTTTTAATAAAAAGTATATTTTAATTTGTGAAAAACTTTTAAGAAAGTATACCTTTTAATATAAAACTACTCTCGATTGTCATTGGCAAATTTTAATAATCCTTGGCTCTCTTTAATAAAACGTTCGGCATAACTACCAAACCATTGCGTAACTTCGTTAAAACTTTTAATAAATTTAGTTTTGTCACGTTGTTCAATAAGTTCGACCATTTGCCCAAAGCGTTCATAGTAGCGTTTGATTAATTCAATATTATCATCTGACGCCATGATGATATCGGCATAAAGCTCAGGATCTTGAGCAAATAAGCGCCCAACCATCATCAATTCAAGGCGATAAATTGGCGAAGAAAGTGCGATCAATTGCTCTAAATCGGCCTGTTCTCGTTGCAAATTGACACCATATGAGAACGAAGTGAAATGGCGTAATGCTTGGATGAATGACATGCATTTGTCATGCTCCTTGGCATTAATCACACATAAATTGGCACCCCAAATACGCATTTGTTCAATTAGCCATTGGTATTTATCTGGATATCGTCCTTCACAATAAACAATAATTTGTTTGGCTAAATTTGGTACATCTGGACCAAACATTGGGTGTAAACCGACTACAGGTCCTTGATGTTTATCAAGCATTGCCTGGAGAGGCTTGGCTTTTATGGATGTAAAATCCGTTAAAATACAATCTTTGGGTAATGGTGGTAGTTGTTTAATGACTTCACAGGTTTTGTTAATAGGTACTGTCACGATAACAGCCACTGCATCAGTAACCACTTCGGCTGCTTGATGCATAGTTTTGGAGCCTAATGTTTTAACCTGATAGCCAGATAGGGTAAATAAACGAGCAAACAATCGTCCCATTTGCCCATTACCACCAACAATCACTATTGATCCTTGACCACTATAGACTTTTTTAAAACCTTTATCATTTTCGCTAATATAAGACTCACGCATTAAACGACGTAAAATATCTTCTATTAAATTGGGGGATATACCTACTTTTTCAGCTTCATGTCGCCTTTTAGCTAACATATCCGCTTCACGATTGGGATCATAAATCGGAATGCCATGTTTGCTTTTTACTTCGCCAACTTCGGCAACTAATGCTAATCGCTTTGTAATTAAAGATAAAATGGATTTATCGACTTCATCGATTTTATCGCGCAAGGCAAGTAATTCCGTAGACATATTTAGTGATTCCCTTTATCACAAATGGTGGTTTTTATTGTAATAGCTTAACAGTATAACGTATTTTTGTTACGATGCGTATTTAGTTTATAACATGGAATTAAATATAATAAATTTATTATGAAAGTTATCTCGTTTAATATTAATAGCCTTCGCGCTCGAATTCATCAATTATCAGCAATTATTGAGACACACCAGCCAGATATTATTGGTTTACAAGAAACTAAAGTTCATAACGATCAGTTTCCCATTGATGAATTAGCACAGTTTGGTTATCACTTACATTATCACGGACAAAAAGGGCATTATGGAGTAGCGTTGTTAACCAAGCAACAACCTTTGTCTGTGCAATGTGGCTTTCCAAACGATAGTGATGATGCTCAATGTCGTTTGATCATAATTGAGTTACCTACTAGTCAAGGTAATTTAACAATAATTAATGGTTATTTTCCTCAAGGTGAAAGTTTACATCATGAAATTAAATACCCTGCTAAACGTAAATTTTATAATGATTTAATACAGTATTTACAAGATCGTCAATTAAATAATCAACTAACTTTAGTCATGGGCGATATGAATATTTGCCCAACCGATTTAGATATAGGCATTTCCGAAGATAGCCGTAAACGATGGCTTCGTACAGGAAAATGTTCATTTTTACCGGAAGAACGAAAATGGATAAACAACTTAATGTCTCTCGGTTTTATTGATACTTACCGCAATGCTCACCCAACTGAACTTGAGTATTCTTGGTTTGATTATCGTACTAAAGGTTTTGAAACCCATAATGGGTTAAGAATTGATTTAATATTAGCTAGTCAAAAAATGATGACTTATTGTAAACAAACGGGTATTGATTATGATATTCGTGCAATGATAAAACCATCTGATCATGCACCAATTTGGGCTCAATTTGATTTAGTATAAACCTTTATAGTTATAATATAGTTGTAATAAGGATAATAGCATGCAAAACAATTCAATTTTATCAGTGAAAGATCTTAATCAAATGGTTAAAGAATTGCTTTGTGATGCTATTGGCCAGATCTGGTTAATAGGTGAAATATCAAACTTTTCACGTCCATCATCAGGTCATTGGTATTTTTCGTTAAAAGACGATAGTGCACAAGTACGCTGTGCTATGTTTCGCAATAGCAATTTTCGTGCGGGTTTTACCCCACAAAATGGGCAACAAGTTTTAGTTAGGGCCACAGTGACACTATATGAGACACGTGGTGAATACCAACTGGTTATTGATAAAATCCAAGCAGCAGGTACGGGATTATTACAGCAAAAATTTGAGCAACTAAAACAAAAGCTGTCTGAGGAAGGTCTATTTGATTCTACCAATAAACAACCATTACCAGAAAACATTCGCACAGTTGGAATTATCACTTCATCAACGGGTGCGGCATTGCATGATATTTGTCAGATATTAAAACGCCGAGATCCAAGTTTGCATTTAATTATTTACCCAACGCAAGTACAGGGTAATGAGGCAGCAGGGCAAATCGCTAACATGATTCACATTGCCAACATTCGTCAAGAATGTGATGTATTAATTGTTGGACGAGGTGGCGGCTCGCTTGAAGACTTATGGTCATTTAATGAAGAAGTGGTAGCCAGAGCTATTTTTGCTAGTCAAATACCTATTGTGAGTGCGGTTGGGCATGAGATTGATTTTACGATTGCCGATTTTGTGGCTGATGTTAGAGCGGCAACCCCATCTGCGGCAGCCGAGCTTGTTAGTCGAGACAGTTTACAACAAGTAAAGCGTTTACAAGTTCAACAGCAGCATTTAACCATGGCAATGGATTATTATTTAATGCAATGCCGAGAAAAACTCAATAAATGGCGACACCAATTACAGACTCAACATCCACAAACAAAGCTAGAAAAACAATTAAATCAACTTTTAGCTTATCGCCATTCATTATCTGAAAATATTCAGCAATATTTTCTCAGACTATCAAATCGCCATAATTCACTCGATAAAAGACTATTACGAGTATCTCCACAAAATAATATTACCTATTTAGGGCAACTTACTTGGCAAAAACAGCAACAATTAATTAATTTAATTAAACAAAAGTTAATAAAATCACAACATCAATTTGTTTTACAAACCTCTCAACTTAACAACGTTAGTCCGCTAGCTACTCTCGAACGAGGTTATTCAGTTACCACCGACCAAAACAACACAGTGGTTCGTCGCTCTGAACAAGTCACGGTGGGTGACATTATCGTAACAAAGCTGAAAAAAGGTAAACTTGTTAGCCAAATTACAAAAATTAACGAATAAAATAATTATATTTAAAGATAATAGATAAACCTATTTTACTAATCTTTAGTATCATTTTTGCAATTCTGGTGATCGCTAGTATATAATCTAAACAATAGGAAATTATTATATTATTTAGAGAGTTTATGCATTATCCAATCGGTATTGATTTAGGCACTACAAACAGTTTAATTTGTGTTTGGCAAGATGGTAAAACTGTCCTCATTCCTAACTCAATTGGTGAAGTTGTTACACCATCTGTAGTTAGTGTTGATGAAGACGATTCTATTTTAGTCGGACATGCGGCATTGTCTCGTTTAACCACTCATCCAAATCGCAGTGCAGCAGCATTTAAACGCTTTTTAGGTTCAAATAAAGTTTTCGAATTAGGTGACAAAAAATTTACGCCAACTGAACTTTCAGCCATAATTTTAAAATCATTGAAAGCAGATGCAGAGGCTTTTTTAAACCAAGAAGTTCGTGATGTTGTCATTTCTGTTCCTGCTTATTTTAATGATGAACAACGCAAGCAAACTCGCTTTGCTGCCGAGTTAGCTGGATTAAATGCTGTACGCTTAATCAATGAACCAACAGCAGCCGCTATGGCATACGGATTACATGAAGATCAATCGGGTAATACTTTAGTATTTGATTTAGGTGGTGGTACGTTTGATGTAACAGTGCTTGAATATTCAATGCCCATTATTGAAGTGCATGCTTCTGCTGGTGATAACTATTTAGGTGGTGAAGATTTTACTCAAGAGCTTGTTAAAGTTTGCTTAAGTGAATGGAATCTTAAACAACAAGATATTCCGACCGATGATTATGCTCGCTTATTAGATTTAGCCGAACAACTAAAATGTAAATTAAACGGTGAACAATCACACACCTTAACTTGGGTTTGGCAAGATAAGCAGTGGCAATTTTCCTTAAACGAAAGCCGAGCTAAAACACTATGGTTACCATTACTTAATCGCTTACGAGCACCAATTGAACAGGCATTAAGTGATGCCCGATTAAAACCTAATCAACTTGAACATATTGTATTAGTGGGTGGTTCATCACAATTGGGAGTGGTACGAGAGCTGGTAACCAAATTATTTGGTAAATTACCCTATCGCCACATAAATCCGACAACGATCGTTGCACAAGGTGCCGCAGTTCAAGCAGCTTGTCGATTGCGAAATGCCGATGTTGAAGAAGTCATTCTTACTGATGTGTGCCCTTATACACTAGGGATTGAAAGTTGTTCAAATAATGTCAGTGGATTATTTTCACCCATTATTGAACGTAATACCATTGTACCAACTTCGAAAGTAAAAACATTTTACACAACGCACCCTCAGCAAAAAGCGATATGTATTTCGGTTTATCAAGGTGAAAATCCACGCGTTGAAAATAATGTTTTAATTGATGAGTTTGAAGTGCCTTTAACACCAATGGAAAGAACACAAGGAATTGATGTCCGCTTTAGTTATGATCTAAATGGCTTATTAGAAGTTGATGTGGTTTTGCTTGAAACTGGTAAGCAACATGGCAAAGTAATTGATCATAGTCCAATTGGATTAACAGACAAACAAAAACAAGACAGTCATGATCGCTTGAAAGCACTTAAAATTCACCCTCGCGACGAAATGCCGAATCGTACTTTATTAGCAAGGCTAGAACGTGCATGGGCACAATCATTGGGTGATGAACGACTATTAATTGGATCATATATCGAAGTTTTTATGGAAGTACTAAATAGACAAAATTCTGAAGAAATTAACGAAATTCGTTGTGAAATTGAGTTAAACTTAAAAGATCTTAATCGATAAAAGATCTAATTTTTAAAAATATCCTCTCCCCTTCCTTTAGCCAAGTATAGCCTAGATAAAAAAGGGGAGCTTACTTGTCGTTTACTTTTCTTTTTCCTTGGTAATTTCTTCTACTGGTGGTCCAAAACGATTGGTTTGTTTAATTCCTGGAAGCCTAAATGGCCAAAAAGTCCAAGGAATAACCAATATTGATATTAAAGAGTAGTAAAAGTAGTAAAAGAATAAAGGTTGTCCTTTATAACTGTCATTTAGGCGTCTCTTTATAGCAAAAATCGTGTTAGCTGCAATAATAAAACAACCAATCTTAGAAAAGATTGGACTATTTAGCTCAAAATAATTGCTAAGTATGGACATTAATCCTAAAAGTACAAAATTACAAAGTAATTGTGTAATTAAACCTTTTAGATTTGTTCGTCCATTCCAACGCCAAAACTGCCACCATTTATTTTTAGGTAATGCCTGTGAATTCAGTTTTTTTTGATTTTCGGCATTTTTTGCTATAAGTGATGCTGCACAAAGCCGTAAGACTAAATCATTGTCGCTGGTATTTTTGAACTCGTCTAGCATTGTAAGGTCGTCTTCATCACATATACCGTAAGAGTTAGATAAACGTTTAGCAATGGTCACTATTTCATCAACTAGTTCGGTGTAATTGTATTTTATTTTATCATCAGATGATAATGACTCCCAATTTTTTTGTAGAACTGTTGATACTTTTATTAACTCTTTATTATCGCCAGTAATATCTTGTAACATTGTATTTAATTTTGTTTTTTGATCGGGCTTATTAAATACTATGGTGTATAAAATCATCAAGTAGAGAGGGTTTTGTTTCGCTAATTTAGTTTGCCATACTTGTTCAAGTTTTTGCTCAATTTCTTTAAAATCAATGCTATCAGGTGTATCATCAATATACGATTCAATTGAATTTGGATAATTTATTAAAATGCAATCAATTAACTTACTGTCATTGTTAATCAGATTATATAACTCTGTTTCATTTTGCCAGTTTCCTTGTTTAAAAATATTAATAAGAGGGGATAGCAAATTATCATCCGGTAGTTGAAATGTATTATTTTCAGTTTGAAGATATTTGGCCGTTGCAAAGGGTTGACTGGCAATTGATATAACTAATAAACAATTACGATACCATTGCCAATAGGCATTTTTATTACTTGAACAGATAGAAGCATCTGGAGGAGCTGGTAATTTGTAAGGTATTCGTATTGTAAGAAAAGCTACCCAATCATACATTTCCATATATGAATACTCTAAATTATTATAAAGGTGAAACATGGCAACATAAGGCAAATAATCAAGCCTATCTAGCCACAAACGACAATACAAACAATGATTATCTTCAGAATTAGGATCAAATTTAGCTGGAATAGGCGCATTTTCATCACTATCATATAGCCAAGCTTTAAACTCTTGTACGGGCGGTAGCTCTGATAACCATGTTAGGTTTTGTCGTGCTTGCCTTTGTAAATTTTGCAAAATAAATTGTTCAAATGGATCATCGCTGCGTTCATCAAGGATTTCTTGCAATAATCTTTCATTACCGTGGCGAAGCATGATGGCATGGCGATATAAGCGATACAATCGATTGGTACCGTCATCAAGTAACAGCATGGATAAAACTTGTCTATAATTCCAATTTACATTTAACGCCCAATCAATAAAATTGGCTATTTCAGGGGAATAATCACTAGCCTCAAGTTCCGCCAATCGTGAAACAGTTGTTGCTGTTAGCTGAGGTATTGCATTTAAATAATTTTCAGTGTTATCTATATCAATACAGTAAGAATTATTAAGGGCCATGATTAATAATGGGAAATAATCTTTATTATAATATTCACACCAACCAGCTATCCAGCTGGCTGCTTTATCTTGATAATGACCAGAACTATAAAGATCTAGCCAAGATTGTAAGGACTCTTGCTTATTATCAAGTAGCGTATATTGAATAGCGGCAATATATTTCCATTCGATAATGATATTTTCATCTTGATCATTTTGGGAAATACATTTTAAAGCGTAATCCAAAATAGCTTGATTTTTTATATTAGCTATACAATGCCAATAGGAAAATTTAAGCATCAAATTTTTATCATCAGGAAGATAAATGACCGTATCTTGTGATAAGAATGCATAAATATCCTCAGATCTACGCTCCCAAAATAACCACCTAGTATAGTACATATAATCGATAGTTACATTTTGCAGTGTTTTACTTGTTGTCGGTAAATAGGTGTAATTGAACAAATCACCACGATCAATATGATTTAAATAATTATCATACTTTTCAAAATCATCGGTAAATTGAATCATTAGCAGTTGCCGCCAACGTAAACTATCGGCTAATAGTTTGACACATGACTCTGATATATTTTTTGATTCATAACTTATTTCTAACAATCGCCATTTTACAGAATCAATAACTGCCATTGAGTAGTCATAAAATGAACCAATAAATTTTTGCCACTCGTTAACATTAAAACAGCGTCGAGGATCATCTAATAATGTTTGATAAGCCTCACAAATTTCATTGGCTTTAAGCTGTTTTTCTGTTAAAGATACTGATACTTCTTGTTGTTGTTCTGATTCAGACTTAGGTTCATCGGCCATTGTTTCGGGCGATTGTGCATATTTTATTGCTGACTCATAGGCTTCGCGTAATGCTTTAAAACCATCGGGATCAGTTTCAGGATGATATGAAGGTAATTGTGCTCGATATGCTTGACGAATAGCCGCTTGATCGGTTGTTTTTTCAATGCCTAACAGTTGCCAAATATTTTCATTCATGACCAATCATACTCCATTAGTGACTCAGGTTTTTCTAGTTCTTCAATATCTATATACCAAGATAAACGATTATGTGGGGCATCTTTATCTTCATGTAAATTTGCCATGGTATGAGCGCGTGATGCTCGAGTCAATTCGCAACGTAATGTTTCTAAGTCTTCTTTGCTATTGAGTGATATCCAATATTGATAGCCAACAAACCAGCCTGAAAAGTAATGGTGCCAGTTTCTATAATAATATTGACAACGGAGTCCTATTCGAGAAAAAACCCATAAGGCCTCTTGTTCGGTGATATATTTATTAGTGATACCATTTCGTAAGATATATCCCATTCGAGCATAATCCCAACTACGGATACCTGCAGTACCGCACACAGGAAAGGTTTGTTTGACAAAATCAAGCAAAACTTTTTGATAGTCATCTTGTTCTTGATAATGGTCACACCAATCAAATTCGGAAAGTCGAGAATACATCAAATAATATTTAGACAATGCTGAAGCGTGCCCATCATCAACCATGTCGAACACACAGTTAAGTAAAGTTTCACGGGAATCAATCCCCCAACTCTCTTTCATATCAACAAAATCTCGATCTGGATAAAAAAATGGCGAAGTATAACTTGCTCCATTTTCTATGTTTATTACAACCATTGGTGCAGATAAACCATATAGCCAATCGACACAATCTTGATTCATATTTGTATTCCAATCATCTAATTTATTTTATTTATTATCAAAAGATAGCAGATTTTACACTAAAATAACAATTGAAATTCAAACAGAAATCTATGGTGTGGTTAAGTTTAATAAAATATAAATACTGCTATAAGCTAGCATAAATCATAAAATTATTTGCAAATCAATATCTACAAGGCATAATACAAACAATTTATTGAAATTTGATTATTACAGAGTAATAAATCATAAGGAGTTATAGTGAAAAAAGTTAGCTTAATAGTAATGTTAATTTCTTGCGCATTAACATTACAAGGCTGCGTTGCTGCCTTTATAGGAATTGGTGCAGGGGCTACGGCAAAAGTTGCAACCGATCCTCGTACTGCGGGTACTCAAGTTGATGATACAACACTTAGTTCACGCATGAGCATGAAAATAAAAAATAATGGACCATTTTTTATTGGTTCTCGTATTGTTACTAGTGCTTATGGTGGTAATATTCTGTTAACTGGACAAGCAAATAATGAACAAGTTGAAAAAGCTGAAAGTCTTGCTTACCAAGTTGAAGGGGTAAAAAAAGTCTATAATCAGATTCGTATTGGAGAGCCTGTTGGTGCAGGGACTATTACCAATGATACTTGGATAACGACTCAAGTTAAATCTCAGTTAGTTTTAGATGCCAAAACAAAAGCTCGCAAGATTAAAGTAGTAACTGAAAATAGCGAAGTTTTCTTAATTGGTATTGTTACATCAGAAGAAGGTAAAGCAGCAGCCGAAATTGCAAGTAAAGTCCGTGGTGTAAAAAAAGTTATCACACTATATACGTATACTGAAGATTAAATAGTGACTATACAAAAGACAGGGGGGGCGATTAGCCCCCTTTTTTATACAACTGATTTAATACGCTCAATTAATTTAGTAACCCCTTGCAAACGAGATTGGCTTAACTCATCAGAAATTTTCAGTTGGCTTAATAAGGATTGAAAATCGAGCGTTGCAATTTCTTGCGCTGTTTTATTATTAGCAACAATAATTAAGATTGCCAATAATCCTTTCACTATTCGACCTTCACTATCACCACTAAAAACATAGGTATCATCTGTCTGTTTTTGATAAGTCAACCAAACTCGGTTTTCGCAGCCATTGACTTGATTTTGCGCTGTCTTTTGCTCTTCAGGAAAATCAGGCAATTGCTTTGCTAACATCACTAACTGTCGATAACGATCTTGCCAATTATGTTGCTTTGCGAATAATTCGGCTAAGCTTTGCTGTGATAGCATAATATTGACCTATTTACGGTTAAATGTTTGTAAAAAAGTTTCAGGAAACTATACGTTTCAGTATAAAATCACACTAATATTTCAATTACATTTTGCAATACTGAAATAAATTTATCCACATCTTGCTGATTATTATATGGCATCAATGAAACACGAACCGCTCCGTGGCATCCTAATTTATTCATCAAAGGCTGGGCACAAAGCTCACCAGTACGGATGGCAATATTTTGTTCACTTAACAAAATAGCAATATCATTATGATGAATATTATTGATATTAAAAGTGATTATCGGGCTATCATCCACACTATAAAATTGAATATCGGCAAATTGGTTTAGTTGTGATTTTGCATAATAAGCTAGCTGTTTTGTGTAGTTTTCAGCTTGCTTATTATCCCAACTTTTTAACCACTCAAGTACGGAATTAAAACCAACAATACCTGCAATATTAGGCGTACCAGCTTCAAATTTATAAGGAAGATCTTCTTGAATAAAATCATCAAACGAAGCGCTTTTTAGCATTTTACCGCCACCATGCCAAACCGACATTAGCTCAAGTAATGCCTTTTTACCATATAAAACGCCAAGCCCCGTTGGACCATACAATTTATGGGTAGAAAAGGCATAAAAATCGATATCTAACTGGTTAACATTAATTGCATGATGAACAACACCTTGCGCACCATCCACCACTAAAACCGCATCATATTGATGAACAATGTTGCTTATTGTAGCTAAATCAGGGCAAAATCCAGTGACGTTTGACATTTGAGTCACTGCAACAATCTTGGTCTTAGCTGACATTAACGACGATAACTCATTAACATCCGACGACCACTTAACGACTTTAGCCCCCGTTTGCTTAGCCACAATCAACCAAGGTAACAAATTACTATGATGCTCTAATTCACTCACAATAATTTCATCGTTGGGTTGTAACAACGATCGAGCATAGCTTTGCGCAATTAAGTTAATTGACTCGGTTGCACCTCGTGTCCAGATAATTTCAGCACTACTATTAGCGTGAACCAAATCGGCAACATTTTGTCTTGCCTTATCAATTTTTGCAGTTACTTGCAAAGCATCTTGGTATAAACTACGTTTTGCAGTAGCAGTATTCTGGGCATAATACGCAAGTGTCGCATCAATCATTGCTAGCGGTTTAAGTGCTGTTGCTGCCGAATCAAGATATACGCTTTCACTATTAAGTGCAGGAAAACTTGCCCGAAACTGTTCAGGCAGAAAATGCTTATTGGGTAAGTTCAAGTCCGGCAATCCCATTCCAGTAACCATTACAATCTCGGTTATGTTCAATTTGCAGTGGATTTAATCCATCTTCGTTAGCTTTAAACTGCTTAATAATATCAAGTGTTTCAATACCAAGTGGTGAAATTCTAACGATATCAACCAATCCTTTCATCTCTTTTAGATTATTTCCCAAATTGTAACAATAACCGCTTTGAGTCTGAATGCCGTTTAACACAAATACTTTCTGTTGTTCTTGTGAAAACACCTCACGTCCAACAGGATACTTAATACAACAAGTTTCGCATTTATCTTTAGGCTTATCTTCCGATCTTGCGGTAAAACAGCGAGCTGAATAAGCTAAAGGTAAATAACCATAACTAAACAATTCAACTTCAAAATTTCGTGCAATATTTAAACTCTCAAACTGTTTAAGCACATTACTCAACCAATCACGAGAAAGCTCAACCGGCATACACCAGCGAACCATACCTTGTTTTTGTAATAATTTTAGAGTTAAAGCGTTATAACAGTTAATAGCCGGACCTGCAACAAAGGGTAATTTATGCTCATGCGCAACATTAATGGCAGCTAAATCGTTTGCTTCGACTAAAAACTCCCCATTATTAACCAATTGCCGTAAGTCATTTAATTCTGATGGTGCTTCAAGTAAAGCTAATGTAGAAAGCACTACCTGTTTACCGGATTTAGCGATCTCTTTTGCTAATTCAATCCAGTTTGGTACTTTCATTTCACGGCGCTTGGTACAAACCGTTTCGCCCATATAAATAATATCCGCTTGACTCTCTTTAGCGGCGTAATAAAACGCTTCTGTTTCAGTTTTAGGCCAATAATAAAGCACTGGTCCTAATGCGTATTTCATGGTTTTGCTCACTATATTTATGTTAGATCTTTCTCAATGATTTACGTTGATACTGTTAGCACATTACCTATTGCTAACTCACACCTTATTGCCATTTACGGTGATAAGCGCCTAATGTTGTTTGTGTGCCTTCTGACACCGAACCAAGCGTATCGATCCAGCGTTGTTCGGCTTGGAATGATTGCGGATTGGCTTTATAGCGATCGATGGCTTGTCGCCACACTTTAGTGACTTGCTCAACATAAGCAGGGCTACGCTGACGGCCTTCTATTTTGACTGATGCAATATTTGCGGCAAACAGTTCAGGCAATAGCTCAATGGTATTTAAACTTGTTGGCTCCTCGATAGGATGATAAAGCTCCTGACCAACAAAATAGCGTCCTTTACATAGCGTTGGATAGCCTGCATTTTCGCCTTTTTTATGGCAATCAATTAACACATTATTCAGCCTTGATTCCAGTCCTTTTTCGGTCTCTTCCCAACGAACAAATTTGGCAGGTGAACAAGCGCCAACGGTATTAGGGGATTCGCCAGTCAAATAAGATGACAAATAGCACCGACCTTCGGCCATAATACACAAGCTACCAAAAGCAAACACCTCGAGTGGAACGGGGGACACTTGTGATAACTGTTTAACTTGATGCATTGAAAGTACGCGTGGCAAAACAATGCGATGTACCTGAAAATTATTATAGTAAAACTTAATCGACTCCTCATTGGTCGACGACGCTTGTACAGAAACATGACGCTCAAGATTAGGGTATTTTTCAGCCGCATAATCAAGCATAGCAAGATCGGCAATAATTAAAGCATCAGCACCAATATTAGCCGCAGTATCAACCGCATATTGCCAACGCTGAAAATTTTCTGGATGGGCAAAAGTATTAATAGCAATATGCAATTTTTTGCCGTGTTTGTGTACATAATCTGAAGCTTCAATCAATCGCTTTTCATTAAAATTTAAACCAGCAAAATGACGGGCATTGGTATCGTCTTTCAAACCAATATAAACAGCATCAGCCCCATTATCAATAGCCACTTTTAATGATGGTAAAGATCCCGCTGGACAAAGAAGTTCCATAATTATTCCTAACTCAATTTTTATAGTTTATACGCTCTGTATTATGCAATAATTCCGAGTGTAATGCGAATAGAAAGCGGTGGTTATGTTTAAAAAATGGGTAGTATACTATAACCACTGCCGAAAATATGATATGGGTAATTTAACTTTTATAAATAGCGGAAAAAATACGGTGGAGTAGAAAGTTCAGATATCAAACGCTTAAAAGAACTTGAGACCGAAAATAACAAACTTAAACAGATAATTGCCGAATTGAATTTAAAATCACAGCTTCAGGAAGAAATCATAAAAGAATGTATGCCCATCAAGGAACAAAAACATGGGCAAAAGAACTACAAGCCACTAAATCAATCCAATTGTCATGAGCTCTTAATATTATCAACCTAAGTTATTGGATGATTGGATGATTGGATGATTGGATGATTAATTTAGTATTAAACGATATAGCTGAAAAACATTTACGCTGTGGTTTCCTAATGAAAGTAAGTTTTCCCGACCGATCGGTTAAAAAGTTATCTATTTCAGCAATACAGCAAGCTTCTAAAAAATGTGCTATGTCCTCTAAAACAGGGAAAATGCATTGAGTCCATTTATTACAGAATTTGGTAACCATATAAACCGTCACCTTTAACAGGTAAATACACAAAATTTAGAATAGTATCTCAACATCCCCTGCTACAATAGTTATTGTGCAAAAAAGTATCCATTAATCATAGATACTTTTTATGCTTGATAACACTCAACCCAGCGTAAGTACTGTAACCAAAAAGGATCGAACTCACATTCAATTTTAACTGATAATGTATTATATCGGTTTGTTATTTGTTTAACTAATTGGAGTACTGACTGTTTATTTCCTACATACCATAGCATATTTCTTACACCTTCACTAAAACTGTTTTGGCAATGAATTCCCCTCTCATCAGCACGTAAAGCAAGATTAATAGCATCTTCTAATTCATAAACAAGTGAAAGTGTCTCTTTACTATCAACATCAACTATAACATTAAGTGCATAACAATAATTTTCATGTCCTAACAAAGAATTAGCCGCTTCATTACGATGCACTAACATTTTAAGATCTGTTAATTCAAATACAATCCATTGATCTTCTTGAATATTAAATATACCGGTATGTTTTAAATCTTCTTTCCATAACCGATCAAAAATAGTTACAAATTGGTTAGCAGGAATTGTGGTAGCACTCTGATCTATCTTTAAAAACTCAACAGCTTCTACTCTAACAGCAAAATCATATTCACCTAATAGATGATCGAGATAGATTAATGCCATCGTTTCTGCCTGTTTTATCATCTCTTCAGGGACTGTCTTAGCAAACATAATACCGATAGATATTTTACGACGACTTTCTTTGTATTGAATTAATAAATCAGTTGCACCTAATGAAAAAGAACTCTCTTTAGATGTTATAACAAATGTATCTACATTATTAATGCGCTGACGAAATGCTTCTACTTCGAAAAACTGAAGATCAGGTGCCTGTCGGAAAATTTCTATTACATATTCGAAGCGTTCAATTTTTCCATCCGCAGTAAAAATAATTTTATGTTTCTTAGTATCCCCTACAGTAATTTCAGCAATGACATCTAACTGATTTTCATCTAATAGATTATTAATATTTTTCATTATATCTAAAATATCAAGTTCATTAAGAGATTGTTCAGAATTTTTTACTTGTTGCCAAAAATCTCGAATCATCGCACTTAAATAATCTTGTGTGCTTTGTTGCTCTTTTGGTGTGTTTTTAATATCAGGTGGTGATTTTTTTCAAAACTTTTTGAAAAACATATACATTACCCTCTTAACTCAATAAAAATCATACAAAAATAGCATTAATAATACACTATATTCATTTAAATTTTATAACTATTAATCATCTAATAAGATAATTAATTAAAATATTAATGATATAATATTAAGCAATATGATTATCAATATCAGACTAAAGTGTTAAATCAATAGCATTATCTTGTTGTAATTTAGTGCTAACTTCAAATTATTTTGAAAATGTTCTAAAAAGATTCAAGATATAGATTTGCCAGTGTTTAGAATTATAGTGCATCACATCCTATCTACTACTTATTCAAGTATTTTATTTAGTTTCTTATTTTTAGTTACTTAATAAGCTGATTTTTTAAATCAGTGAGAGCATTGCTGTTTGTTAAAGCTCTAACTATTTTTTTGAAGAAATTTTTTGGCGAGGATGAGTTATAGCAATTAAGCTTCTGGAGAATATTTTAACATATTGAAAGATTTTTATATTTGTCAGCTTATCCTCGCTTCGTTATCGGCGCATTCTAATGCAAATATTATGATAAAATAATTTTCCTTAAGTATTTCTTTTGTATAAATAATCAGTTTGATTGAGGAATTTATTTTGCTTACTTTTTGCACCATACTTATTTTTTTCACTTGCTAGCTTCTAATTTATTATTTTATTAAAATAAAATGATAACTTCATAATTCAATATACTATTCAAACTAAACAATGTTAAAAAAATACTTTTTATTATTCACTTTGTTATTTTGTATCCCAACCTGTTGGGCTGATGGTTTAACAAAACAGCAGGCGGAAAATCTTGAACTTGCAGGGGTTAAGCTTGGAATAACCGAACTGGAACTGGTTGAATTACTCAAAAACAAATATCACCTTTCTGAAAATGACATAAAAATTAGTGAAATGAAAATGCGATTACCGCCATCAAAAATAGGAAAAAAATCGATAGTCGAAGGCACAATCAAAAACTATGAAATAACTTTAAATGCCAACAATCAAGACGAAAAATTAACAATTTGACTTGAAAATGACTTAGAGCGTAACCCTACCAAATTAGTTGTGTTCAATGTTTATAAAAAAATGACATACACAGCAGAAATAGAGCAGAAAGTTTATAAAGAATTAACCCAAAAATATGGTAAAGAAGAATATAAAAACATAGTAGGGGATAAAATATGGAGCTATAAACCATACGCTTTACATCTATCCCGAGAAACTGACGGTAAGTTTTATGTCGCAATTTTAACCGAAAAATTGATCCTCGCCAAAATATTAGACAGTGCCCGCCTCTATCATTTTTTCGTTTTGGTAATATTGTTGTTCATATTGTTCAGGTGATACCCAGCCATTGGTTGAATGACGGCGTATCCGATTATAATAGATTTCA
>NZ_LZHB01000085.1:0-929 GCF_001690345.1 Gilliamella sp. Gris3-2 | reverse complement strand
GGCGGCGGCGGTTCTGGTAATGGTGGTAATGGGCTAGATGAAAGTATTATTGCATCACTACGATTAACCCCAAATGAATAACTACTATAAAAGGCACTACATAAAATAAAAAAAAGCAAACATATATTGCAAAATAAAATACGTTCAGCAGTTAAATGGTTTGGATACTTCATTTTATTTCCTTTATCAAATAATATTTTATTTTTATAAGTTTCTAGCATTACTAATAAATTCCCACGCCAACAAACATATAATTTGTTAAATAAATTATTTAAACTTATCCGACACCCTAAGCATTGAAGGCTAAAGGTTGAAGAACAACGCAAACAACTGATAGATTGGCATAGTGTTTATTGCTGACAACATCACCAAAATATGTGTTTACTGCTAATTTATTGCGCCAAAATGGGGCACTCACTTGTTCATCAACATCGCCCTCCTATTCCTTTGTGCCACTAACTCCTTCAGATTCAATGAACTAAATAATGTCGCTGTCGTCATGTTAATATCAGCAAAACTTTGGTTTACCTCGGGTAACTTAATCTGGATTGTCGATAATGAAAGGCGGCTTTGTGGTGTGAATTTTCGACTGTTTGATAAATTAATACCTAATAAGTCATCTGTTGCTGTCACTTTAATGACGAGGTCATCAAAGGCTAAATAGGATGCTCTACCTTGAATGCTATCTGCTGTCGTGGTCGATAATGCCTGTGATTTTAATGAACACAGCAATAACAACAATGCCAATGGGATTTTTAGCAATAATTTTGTGAGAAATTTCGGTAATAATTTAGATAATTTAGATAATTTAGATAATTTAGATAATTTAGATAATTTAGATAATTTAGATAATTTAGATAATTTAGATAATTTAGAAGATATAAATAAGTTTTGCGCAAGAACTCGTCGAATAGGATTATTTGATAAAT
>NZ_LZHB01000084.1:0-5627 GCF_001690345.1 Gilliamella sp. Gris3-2 | reverse complement strand
TTATATCTAATTATTTTTTAGTGAAATCAAATGATTATAAAGTAATTTTATTTAATATTTAGTTTTTATAATTAAAAATAATAAAATAGAAAATTATCGTTTTACTTTAATTTTTTATTGTTTAATTAATTTCCCAATGCTATACTGTGTTCACTTTTTATAAAACGAAAGGATTTAAAAATGAACACAGATACGACTAAAACACATTCTCGATTGAATCAATATTGTCGAATTATGGCATTACTAACATTAATTCCAATTCTAATTTTGTTAATTGGCGCAATATCTCCATTCTTATATTATTTTTTTGATAGACAAGATATTGGACTTGTAGGGTTTACTTTCTCCTCTGGTGGGTGGGAGAATGTTGATCCTGTATCTTTATCTGGATGGCAAGCAGCTATTGCAACATTAATGGATACTTCATTAATACTTCTTTTAGTTTATGCGTTTTATCAACTTAGACTACTGTTTATCAATTACAGTCAATCCGAATATTTCTCAGTAAAATCAGCCAACCATTGTTACATCTTTGGCAAATTGCTTGTTTGTTGGGTGGTTATAAGTTTTTTATCTGAACCGTTATTAACAACGATCTTAACTTATAATCAAGAGGAATCAGCACGTTACTTTTCTATTTCTTTTTCTAGTGATGAAATTATAACGTTATTTCTTGCGATTAGTATTATGCTCATTGGTCAAATACTAAAAAAGGCCTGCCAACTAGCTGAAGAAAATAAACAATTTATTTAAAAGGAGTCATATGTGCCAATTATAATAAATTTAGACGTAATGCTTGCTAAACGTAAAGTTAAATCAAAAGATCTAGCGGTAGCAGTTGGTATTACAGAACAAAATTTATCATTACTTAAGCAAGGTAAAGTAAAAGGATTTAGACTAGCAACACTCGAAGCAATCTGCAAACATCTAGATTGCCAACCAGGTGATATACTAGAATATACCAACGAAGAATAACTTATTAACTTATTGCAAGTAATGCTGCCTCTTGCGCGTGAATTAAGGCTGTATCAAAAAAAGGTATATTACGATCGGATTGAGAGATTAATAACCCAATTTCCGTACAGCCTAAAATAACACCTTCTGCGCCATTTTTAATGAGTTTATCAACAATATTAAGATAGGCTTGCTTAGAACCAAGTTGAATAATACCTTTGCAAAGTTCATCATAAATGATCTGATTAATGATATTTCTGTCTTGAGATTCAGGAATAAGCACATTTAAATTTTTATCGATCAGTTTAGATTTATAAAAGTCCTGCTCCATTGTATATTTAGTACCTAACAAAGCGACCGATTTAATATTTTGTGCGAGTAAATGTTTAGCTGTCACATCGGCAATATGAATAATCGGAATATTAATTGCTTTTTGGATTTGATCTGCAACTTTATGCATAGTATTGGTACAAATAACAATAAAATCTGCACCAGCTAATTCAACTCTTTTAGCCGCATCAATTAAAATTTCTGCGCTTTTTTTCCACTCATTATTAGCTTGGCAACTTTCAATTTCTTGAAAATCAACGCTATATAAAATCGTTTTTGCTGAATGCAGGCCTCCTAATGATTTAGCAATAGTTTGATTAATAACTTGATAATAAGTTGTTGTACTTTCCCAACTCATACCCCCGATTAAACCAATTGTTTTCATTCTAAAAATTCCTTATAGAAAGTTTATGATTTTTGATATTAAAATAATTTTATTCTTAACTATATTGTAGAATGTGTAAAGTTATTTCAATTGTGGTAGAGTTAGGTGGAATTTAATTAGTACTTGTTTAAGCAATCAATGGTTAATTATCGCTATGAAGGTATTGTGTTTTTACTTAGCAAGCAAAAACATCTACTAAATTTTATCTTTAGAAAAAAATTTTATTAACAAAATAAAGAAATATTGTTCAATATAAAACAGTTTAAGGAATAAAAAGTACGGTTGGTAGCATAAACACATCCACCAATACCTAACTTAAGTAACCTGCTATGACTTTAATCGCGATAATAGCTACAATAGCAACTATTTATATTCTTGAGCAAGAAAATTCTTTTTCTTATATTAATGTCAACTACATAAAAAGGACTAACGCATCGAAATTAACAGAAGTATTGCTGAAATGTTTAACATCACTAGGATAAAATAGTTAATCTGATAAGATGAAAAATTAAATTCGGAATAAATATCTTATTTATTATAAAAAACCCAGCAAATGCTGGGTTAAAAACTTTTGTTATTTTATTAAATTTTAGTTGTAAACGTACGAGCAATAACATCACGTTGTTGTTCTGCTGTTAATGAGTTAAAACGTACTGCATAACCAGAAACACGAATTGTTAATTGTGGGTATTTTTCTGGGTGTTTTACAGCGTCTTCTAAAGTTTCACGACGAAGAACGTTCACATTTAAATGTTGACCACCTTCAACTTTTACAGTTGGAGCAACATCTAATGGAACTTCGCGATATTCGAATTGACCAAGTTCTGCAGTAGGAATGATTTGATCTTCTTTATAAACTGATTTAGCAGCTACACAACGAGCTTCTTTTGTAGAGTCGTCTAATAACCAGAAAGAGTTTAGAAGTGCTGAGTTGTCTGCTTTAGTAATTTGGATACCTGTAATCATTTTAAATCCTCCTAACGGGCCTTATTGCCCTAAAACAATTATGGTTAATATAGCACTTTAAAAATTTGATAAAAGTCAAAAAAAACTATTGCTTCGATAAGTAATACCTTTAATTTCTATTTTCTTTTGTGATAGGTTATTATGTAGAAATATATTAGTTATTGCCCAGAAACACTGGCATTATTGATGAGTGATATCAAAATATGACAACAAAATTGACTTGGCATGAAGTTATTGGTGCAGAAAAACAAAAACTTTATTTTCAACAAATAATGCAATTTGTAAAGACTGAGCGTGCTAATGGAAAGATAATTTACCCGCCTCAGCATGATGTGTTTAATGCGTTTCGTTTTACACCATTTGATCAAATCAAAGTGGTGATTTTAGGGCAAGATCCTTATCATGGTCCTAATCAAGCTCACGGTCTTTCTTTTTCTGTTTTACCCGGAGTTAAGACACCACCATCGTTAGTTAATATTTATAAAGAACTGGCAACCGATATTGATGGTTTTACAATTCCTTCTCATGGCTATTTAGCTTCTTGGGCTGCTCAAGGTGTATTACTATTAAATAATGTGTTGACTGTTGAAGCGGGGCAAGCGCATTCTCATGCAAAAATAGGTTGGGAAACTTTTACTGATAATGTGATAGCAGCAATCGATGAGTATCTTGAAGGTGTGGTTTTTTTATTGTGGGGATCTCCTGCACAAAAAAAAGGGCAGTTTATTAATCGCCAAAAACATCATGTATTAACATCGGTACATCCATCACCGTTATCAGCTCATCGTGGATTTTTTGGCTGTAAGCACTTTTCCAAAGCGAATGATCTTATTATGCAACAAGGTAAAAAAGCAATAGATTGGCAACCAAGACTAGCGGAAAAACAAACATGAGTAATAATAAAAGACGTCGAACAAGTTTGCAGGAAATTGCAAATCTAATCGGGATTAGTAAAATGACTGTGAGTCGTTTTTTACGCGATCCCAATCTTGTATCTAAACCACTTCAATTACAAATTTCAGCCGCAATAGATAAGCTAGGATATATTCCTAATAAAGCTCCCGATATGCTGTCTAACGCTAAAAGTAATGCCATTGGTATTGTGTTCCCTTCTTTAACCAATCAGGTTTTCGCCGATATTTTAAAAGGTATTGAGATGGTGACTGATGTAAGAGGATATCAAACCATGATCACTCATACCGGATACAGTGCTGACAAAGAAGAATTACGCCTGCGCTCATTACTTTCTTATAATATTGACGGATTAATTTTAACGGAAAGAACGCATACTCCAGCAACATTAAAGATGATTGAAATTTCGGGTGTTCCTGTGGTTGAAATTATGGACAGTGTTTCACCTTGTATTGATATGGCTGTTGGATTTGATAATTTTACTGCAACCAAGAATATGATTGATAAAATGATAGATAAAGGCCGCCGTAATATTGTCTATTTTAGTGCAAGACAAGATCAACGAAGTATTATACGTCAAAAAGGATATGAAAAGGCTATGGAAGAAGCAGGATTAACACCTAGAACGCTAGCGACTAAAGAAGCATCATCTTATGAATTAGGGTCAAGATTTTTGCATCAAATTTTAAAAGAGTTTCCTTGTGTTGATGGTATTTTTAGTACTAATGATGACTTAGCTTTAGGGGTATTACTTGAGTGCCAACGGATGGGAATTGAAGTACCAAAACAAATAGCGATTGTTGGATTTCATGGACATCAAATTGGTCAATTTATGAATCCCAAACTAGCATCTATACAGACACCAAGAATTGAAATGGGAAAAATTGCAGCTGAGCTGTTATTAAAACGGATTAATGGTGAACAAATTAATAAAAAAGTGATTGATTTACCTGTTGAGTATTTAAACGGAGAAAGTATTTAATAAGGTAGAAGATGACATTGATAATGATTTAACCTTATCACGTTTAGTGATAAGGTTATTAGTAAATTATAACCCTTTAGGGTTTTCACCGTATTGGTTGCTGCCTGGTGTTGAGTCCAGTACGCAGAATACAAATATAATAATACCACCAATGTATGGAATAAGTTGTAACAAAACCCACCAACCTGATTTGCTTGTATCATGTAAGCGGCGTACAGTAACAGTGTAACTATCCCCTAAAATAGTACAGCAAAAAAGTAGAAAATTTGGAATGGCAACACATTTTCAAACAAAAAAATTAAGGGGTAAGTGTTTTTTAAATTCAACGGGAGGCAAGTAGCCTAACGAAGAATGTAATCGTTTATGATTATACCAATAGGCATAAGCCGAAAAAGCGCGTTGTAACTCAGCCGTTGAGTTGAAACGTTGGCCTTTTACAAATTCCGTTTTAATTGTTTTAAATGTCGCTTCCGCTACCGCATTGTCATATGGACACCCTTTCTTGCTTAATGAATGCGTGATATTAAATGTCTTAAAACAATCCGCTAATAACCGATTATCAAACTCTTTACCGCGGTCTGAATGAAATAAATCCAATTTTGATAATGGCAGTTTAATTTGACTTAATGCCGACATAACAAGCTCTGCTGTTTTATGTTGACCAACATGATAACCGACAATTTGCCTATCGGATAAGTTCACTAAAACACATAAATAGTTCCAACGTTGCTTAACTTGAATATAGGTTAAATCCGCAACAACAATTTGTTTTTTATCACCTACATCAAATTGTCGTTGCAGGTGATTTTCTGTGGCGGTTTCATTCACTTCCGTAGTGTGAGATTGATAACGTTTAACGGTGTATTTTGATACCAGCAATAAGGCTTTCATCACCCGAGCAATGTAACGGCGTGACACCCAAATATTCTCTTTCTGTAAATCAAATCGAATTCGTCTTGTACCATAAGACTGATAGCTCTGATTAAATAGCGTCACGATTTTATCGGCATAAAGCCCTACTGATTTTTGTCTATTCAATTTACACTGATAATAAGCATAATGTCTTGATAATCCTAAATATTGACATAGCTTTGTTAT
>NZ_LZHB01000083.1:0-30038 GCF_001690345.1 Gilliamella sp. Gris3-2 | reverse complement strand
TTCAACCACCACTTTTCCAAAGCAGAAATTTGTTGCACTCCATTTTTTACCAAGATATTTACGTCCTTCATCCGTTAAATTATAGCGGTATAGTGGCTTGTCGCCATCGTGACCGACCAGCTCTTCGGTAAATAATCCCTCTTTGGCATAAAGGGAGAGTTTTAAGTTAAGTCTTTTATTTTGCTTAATTTTGTCATAGGGGTCTTTAGGATCTATTTCACCTTCAAGGTAATGAATGGTATAGGGGTACATATCCTGATAAATTTTACCCACCCGCAGGCAAACCGCTCTATTGCCGGTAGGGTTAATACGATCATTTTCTTCCTGTATGCGGTCTTTATAAAGGTAATTATTACAACTTTTTAGTAAAAATATAATTAGTGCGCTACTGATGAGTAATGCAATGATGGTTAGTTTTTTTGTCATTATAGTTACCTGTTAATTAAGTTTATTGTGTTGCGGTGGTGATATCGTTTACCAACGATTCGACCCAGTTAATAGTTAACAATAACACCATGATTTACTATCATAAAACATAGTGACCACTCTTACCGTTCATAAGACTTAGGCTTCCATCAGGCTTTATGCTGTAATAATGTGCGCCCCTAGGACTCCCCCCCAATACGGCTTTCTCTAAACCACCATAACCAGGATACAAGCTATAAATATCCTTATTTTTTATCCAGTTTGGGACGTTTTCCATATGGTAATAAAAAAACACCATTCTTATTCCTTGCATTTGATCATCAACCCCATCAATTTTTTCAACCACCACTTTTCCAAAACAGAAATTTGTTCCCCCCCACCATGTTTTATCAAGATATTTACGCCCTTCATCAGTTAAATTATAGCGGTAGAGTGGCTTGTCGCCATCGTGACCAACCAGCTCTTCGGTAAATAATCCCTCTTTGGCATAAAGGGATAGTTTTAAGTTAAGTCTTTTATTTTGCTTAATTTTGTCATAGGGGTCTTTAGGATCTATTTCACCTTCAAGATAATGAATTGTATAGGGGTACATATCTGCATACAGATCCCCCACAGCGAGGCAAACCGCTTTATTTCCCGTTGGGTTATTATAATCATTTTCTTCTTGTATACGGGTTTTATAGTCATTAAAATCACAACTGGTGAGGAAAGGTAACATCAGTAGTGAACCTAATAGCAGTGAGTTGATTTTCAAGTGTTTTTTCATTATAGTTACCTGTTAAAATAATTAACAATAACACCATGATTTACTATCATAAAACATAGTGACCACTAGCACCCACTGTTAATTTTAAACTGTCATCATATTGAATGCTGTAGTAATGAGTCCCTGGAGCGGGTCTATCGCCTAATACCGCAGCTTCTAAACCGCCATAGCCAGGATACAAGCTATAAATATCCTTATTTTTTATCCAGTTTGGGACGTTTTCCATATGGTAATAAAAATAAACCATACGCATTCCTTGCAACTGATTATCAACCCCATCAATTTTATCAACCACAATTCGACCAAAACAGAAATTTGTTCCACCCCACCATGTTTTATCAAGATATTTACGCCCTTCATCAGTTAAATTATAGCGGTAGAGTGGCTTGTCGCCATCGTGACCGACTAGCTCTTCGGTAAATAATCCCACTTTGGCATAGAGTGCTAGTCGTTCATTTAATTTATTATTAATATAAATAGGATCGCGATAGTGCATATCTTTATGATACCCTGGCATATATTTAATAGTATAGGGGTACATATCTTGATAAATCTTACCCGCACGAAGACAAACCGCTTTATTCCCCGTTGGGTTATTATAATCATTTTCTTCTTGTATACGGGTTTTATAGTCATTAAAATCACAACTGGTGAGTAAAGGTAACAACAGTAGCGAACCTAATAGCAGTGAGTTGATTGTCAAGTGTTTTTTCATTATAGTTACCTGTTAAAATAGTTAACAATAACACCATGATTTACTATCATAAAACATAGTGACCACTAGTACCCGCTGTTAATTTTAAACTGTCATCATATTGAATGCTGTAGTAATGAGTCCCTGGAGCGGGTCTATCGCCTAATACCGCAGCTTCTAAACCGCCATAGCCAGGATACAAGCTATAAATATCCTTATTTTTTATCCAGTTTGGGACGTTTTCCATATGGTAATAAAAATAAACCATACGCATTCCTTGCAACTGATTATCAACCCCATCAATTTTATCAACCACAATTCGACCAAAACAGAAATTTGTTCCACCCCACCATGTTTTATCAAGATATTTACGCCCTTCATCAGTTAAATTATAGCGGTAGAGTGGCTTGTCGCCATCGTGACCAACCAGCTCTTCGGTAAATAATCCCTCTTTGGCATAAAGGGATAGTTTTAAGTTAAGTTCGTTATTAGCATCGATTTTATCATAAGGATCTTTAGGATCTATTTCACCTTCAAGGTAATGAATTGTATAGGGGTACATATTCTGATAAATCTTGCCCACCCGAAGACAAACCGCTTTATTCCCCGTTGGGTTATTATAATCATTTTCTTCTTGTATACGGGTTTTATAGTCATTAAAATCACAACTGGTGAGTAAAGGTAACAACAGTAGCGAACCTAATAGCAGTGAGTTGATTTTCAAGTGTTTTTTCATTATAGTTACCTGTTAAAATAGTTAACAATAACACCATGATTTATGATTATAAAACATAGTGACCACTCTTACCGTTCATAAGACTTAGGCTTCCATCAGGCTTTATGCTGTAATAATGTGCGCCCCTAGGACTCCCCCCCAATACGGCTTTCTCTAAACCACCATAACCAGGATACAAGCTATAAATATCCTTATTTTTTATCCAGTTTGGGACGTTTTCCATATGGTAATAAAAAAACACCATTCTTATCCCTTGCATTTGATCATCAACCTCATCAATTTTTTCAACCACCACTTTTCCAAAGCAGAAATTTGTTGCACTCCATTTTTTACCAAGATATTTACGTCCTTCATCCGTTAAATTATAGCGGTATAGTGGCTTGTCGCCATCGTGACCGACCAGCTCTTCAGTAAATAATCCCTCTTTGGCATAAAGGGATAGTTTTAAGTTAAGTTCGTTATTAGCAGCGATTTTGTCATAAGGATCGTTAGGATCTATTTCCCCTTCAAGATAATGAATGGTATAGGGGTACATATCCTGATAAATTTTACCCACCCGCAGGCAAACCGCTCTATCGCCGGTAGGGTTAATACGATCATTTTCTTCCTGTATGCGGTCTTTATAAAGGTAATTATTACAACTTTTTAGTAAAAATATAATTAGTGCGCTACTGATGAGTAATGCAATGATGGTTAGTTTTTTTGTCATTATAGCTCCTGTTTATTAAGATTATTTTGTTGCGGTGGTGATATCGTTTACCAACGATTCGACCCAGTTAATAACTTGATACTGATAAGAGAGCAGATAAGGAAAGACCGCATTACCATCGCTGTCGGTTTTTCCTTCTGGCCAATATTGAATTGCGCAAATCACTTCAAACTCACCATTTACTCGACCTAATAGCTGGTTAATTCCAAATAAGCCTACATCAGGTGCTTTAGGCTTAGATGATGTTGTATCGGTATTAGTATCGGTTTGGGTGGTGTCTTTGTCTTCTTCATAAGGATCTGATTTCACTGTTATATCAATGGTGTGTTGCATTTTATACCAAGCTTCTAATGCTTGATTTGGTTTATCGGGGTCAGTTATCAAATAGTCATAATTTTCTACTTCTTCATTCCTTACCATATTTTTATGCACTGGTTTAAAACATTTGGTATTACATTGAATTGGCTGAACAATTAATTCTTTTTTGCCATCACTAATCTGCAAAATAGTCTCTAATTGCTCACCGCGATGGCGGATGGTGATCTCGCCTTCAAATGCGGCTTTATCTTCGACAAAATCGGGTAACTGCATCACTAAATGTAACTTGTACAGTGAAGTGTTTGGGGTTTTGTTTATGATATCAATCAATTCGCTTTGATCATCTGATCCCCAGACTATGCCATTTATGCCATTGACTTTATAGGGTGGTGCTTTATCTTTATTTTTTTTACCTTCATCGATCAGTTCACGAATTTGAACTTCGTAATGTGCGGTTCGGCAAAATCCTTTGCGCGAAGCAAGGTAAAAATCCTGTTCGGATAAATAGTTACCTGTATCGCTAATGGGATAAGGCGGATATAAGTCATTGCGAGCAAATTTACCAAAAATTGAGCGGTTGATCCATTTGTCCATTTCGTCCCAGTTACTGCCGTCGTCATAAGTACCAAATAGAAAATTGATCACAAATGGGGCTAAAAACAGCACGATTGTCCACGGGGCGGCAATGCCCAATACCATGCCAAGCCCTGCTGCGGCAAAGCCAATGGTTGAGTTTATCATAAATCCTACCGCGCCAGGATCACCACGGGTTACGGCATTCATTGAGCGACATAGATCACCAAAACTGTCGATTATAGCAATGGATTTAGCCGCATAGCCTAATACTTTGCCAGCTTTACCAATTTTACCAAGTAAATCGGTAAGTGTTTTGTCACGCTCGCAAAACAGTGCTTTTAGTTTTATGCCATCAAGAATGGCATAAGAAGCGGTTAAAGCAATATCAAGATAGGTTCTTAATAATGCTCTTGAAACTTTGTCGATAAATGCTGAATCGGTTAATGTATTCAAATTAGTTTTCAAACCACTAATTTGTAGATATTGATAAGCAAGCGTAAAGACATTCATCGCACTAGATACTGACGTATCATACACCGCAGTTTGCCATTTTTCTTTTGCCTGATATTTAGCCGCGTTTAGCTCTTCATATTTAACCACGTTGGCATCTTTGAATTTATCTACATTAGCATTACCTCGACTAGTGGTCATTGATTGTTCAAACATTGTCCGTTCTGTTTCATTGCTAAATGTCAGTAACATATCTAATTCAACAAATGTATTTTTTGCCTTAGTTATGTCTCGTTTTTTAAGTCTAAATCTTTCTTGCGTTGACGAATAGTTCCCGCGAATACGAGTGCCATCGGTGGTTATTAGATTGCCATTATTACTTTGGGCGTACACAACCTGCGCTGAGCTACCAAGATTATCTAAAAAATGTTGTAGATTTGATACTGGCACTTTTACTTTATATTGTTTATGAGTTGCCGTTGAAAACATATTCATCGCTTTAATCAAGTGAGTATCGACCACTTTGGTTTTAAGGTCATAGGTATTATTATTAGAAAGGCTTTTGGCGATATTACTCATTGATAATTTGATCAGTTCTTCTTTTATATAAGCCCCGACTGTCACATTACCGTTAAGCTTTAAATTCAAGATTTGTTTGATTCTTTTGATATTCTCTTTAGCACCCGACAAAGGATTATTGACTTTGGTGTTTCCTTTTGTTATTCCTTTACCGCGATTAGCTAAAATCTTTTTGACCTCTTGCGTTAACTGCTTGTCAGTTTCGGGAATATTTCCTGATGCAACATTAAACAGTGAATAAGCACCTTTATAGCCCTCGATTAAATAATGATAAATACTGTTTTCATTTTTTATCAGCATTGACCACAGCTTGGCTTGTTTATCTAAATAAAAGTTGCCGACAGAATCATTATCTAAAATAATCAGCAAACTTGATAGCACTAGAATATGCTGGTCAGAGGTATCGGGATCACATTCGGTTAACCAAAAAGGGACGGTGTTTTGCTCACCAAACAACCATAATAGATATGTAAAATAATCTTCTGATACCTGTTCAACATAGGTTGATAAATTTTGGTAAAGGGTTTTATCTAACGTTTTATATTTGGCTATTGATTCGTTATTAAGGCGCTTTGATTCTTTGCTGTTCCAGCTTTGGTTTCTTTTCCATTCGGCAACTTTGTCTTTAGCATTGGGATAGTTGACAACCACAACATCATAACCTTCTATTGTGCGTAATTTTTTCTTTTCTTGATAAATAGCTAAAATCTCTTTTTTTTGCGCATCTGAAATATTAATAAGTTTATAATCGCCTAGTGGGGGAGCATCATTTACGCGAGCACCATTTATACTGATCTCACTGATAAATCTAAAATAAAAAAAACGAGCAACCTCATTTGTATATAATTTACATGCTGATATAGGTATTGCAAATTTATTTTCGATCGCAAATTCAGTATCACCCACCACATCTAATACATAAATTTTATCCAATAAGTCCTTACCATTATCCCCTTTATAAAGCTCAGTTTTTAGCAAAAACTTTGCATTTTGTTCGGCAATTTTTTTTAAATTTTTATCATAATGACCATTTGGTTTATAAAAGGCAAATAAAATACACTCTGACGCATCCTCAATTTGGTTATTGACTTTCAGTATATCTTTATAATTTTCAATACTATTGTATTGGTTGCGTGCATAACTGGTTTCGGGTTTAAAGTAAAGAAAGGGGTGCTCTGATGCCTGACTTTGTTGATTAGTAAAATAATCTTCAATGGCTTTGGTTCTTTTACCGACTAGATTGGCCATAATTGCAGGAATTTTATTTCGATATTTTTCAAATAACCATTGTTGTGTTGGTAATGCAAAGTCCAATACTTTAAGATTTTCATACACCTCTTTATACTGCTGGTTATACCGAAGATCTAAAATATTTTCTGCATAAAATGATTTAATAATATCTGGGTCAATATCATCACCAAGCTGTGTTGATTCTTCACGAATAATATCTTGGGTGGTTTTACCCAAATTTTTCCTTAGCCTTTTTTGAATCGCTATCGCTTGCTCTTGGCTTCGGCCTGCAAGCCCATTAATTACTGGTGCTAATAACTGTCTTCGTTGTACTGATAGCTCTTCGGCTAAACCTAAAGAGTCTTCAATCAATATTACGCCAATTTCATTAGTTTGATAATTTGAATTTTCTCGCGCTTCACCTTGGTAACCTTTTATCGTCTTTTTAAAATTTTCATTCAGTCCGCCTGCTTCCTTTTTTAACGAGTTAAAATGGCTAGCGGTACAAAAAATATGTTTAAAATAATTAAATATATTTGATGTGCTACTGTCTACGACTTGGTTTAAATCGACTTTTTTAGTATAAAAAACACCTTTGCCTATCGCTTTGTCAATTGGGGTGTTTAATGATGTTGATTTTTTTGTTAATTTATCTCGATAGTTTTTTTGTTGTTTTTCATCAAAATAATCAAGCACCTCTTTATTACTACATTCTATTTCAACCAGATAACGTTTTATGGAAGTACTTTCGGTATCCTCACCATTTGTTTCACTAGCTTTGGGTTGATGCGAAGTTTGTGCCTGATTATCATCGGCTTTACGGATAAAGTCATTAAACGAAAAACTTCTTTGCTTTTCTGAAACAGCCATCTCTGTAGGATTAGTTTTGGTTAAATCAACAACGGTAAAACGTTCATCTCGTATTTCTTCGTTTTCACGATAATATTCAATGACTTCTTTATCCCAACGATAAGGGCTATAGGCTATCCACGCTTTATCATAAATTTTATTATCTAATGTAATAAATTTCGCTTTAAACTGATGCCCCTCTGTAACGCAAGATGATGGTAGTTCTTTTGGTCTTGATCCTTTGATATCCCTTAGCTCTCTCAACCGAAAAGCACCAGAATGAGTGACTTCAAAAGCTTTCACTTTTAATAAATTGAGATTGGTTCCCTCCCACTCTTTAACTGATTTATTTTTGTGTAGCAAAATATAGACGTACCCTTCTCTTAACGTTCGGTAGGCATATTTAAAATGCTTTAACGCTTCTTTAGGTTCTCGATCGCCTAGAGCTAACATGCCTTGCTCCCATTTGATACCTTTAAAATTTTTAGGCACAATACTTTTTCGGACTAAAAAAAGTGGAAAACCCGAACGCTGGCAAGCACCGCATTTACCATTGCTCAATTTCATATTGGCTGCGGCTTCATTAATTAGCTCAGGCGTAATTTCAGGTGGCGCTTGATTAGTTTCAACGTTGTCGTCTTCGAAGTCTGAATTATTGTTCTTGTTGTTTTTGTTATTAGAATCCATTTCATTTTTCCTTATTTCTATTTTTTATTTTTGTTGTTTTTCAATAATGCTTGGAATGTTGAATTGATGGCCAAAAATTGCTCTGATAATGTTCCTGGCGACTGCAAAGCAACATCGTCAATGATAGCGCTGATTTTTTCATGTTGTTGTAGATCACCATACTGCATGGAATAAAATACATAGATCGTTCTGTCTTTAATGTCTGTTAAGCCAAGTAAACTTGCCGTATAGTAATGCTCTATTAATGTTATTAAATCATTTTCGCCAACGGTTTGATTAATTTCTTCTTTGATGTCATACCAATTAACATATAGCCTAAATAAATTGTTAGATTCCTTTTGAAAAAAACGTATTTTAGGTGTCAAACTTGACGGTAGTAACTGATTATCTTTATTCGGTTCGATTACTCTTAATTTTTGTTGTATATCAATATAGTAGTAAGTTAAGTTAGTTGGGAAAAACACATTTATCCAATTTGGATCGGTCAGTTGGCTATCTTGTAAAAGTTGCATTCTAAACGGTTCGTAAAAGGGTACAAACCGCATTGAACACATTTCGCCCAATATTAAGCCTATTTTAGGTAACCATTGTGCAATTTCATCAATCGTTTGTTGCGCTACAAGCCAACCGCAAATATACGGTTTAGTGGTTAAAAAATCTTCACCAACTTGAACCATTGAGGAAAATAATAGATCTGTATTGACATCTTGATTAGGGTGACCAATACAGACTAAATGAGGGCAAGACGTTAATTCATGTAATAACTCTGGACGCTTAACCACCTCAATATTTTTTGGCGGTAAAAGTTGTTTTAACTGTTGTGGATAAAGTTCGCTTAATTCACTGGTTACGCCAAGCATATCAATTAATAAATAACGATAGTATTTTTTGTTATCTTCACTATTTAGCTGTTGTTGTAATGTATCCACTATATTGTCTCCGAGCATTGGCTACCTTTCGGTAATTCAACTTCTGGTACTTGGTAATTTGCAGGTCCTAATATACGAAAGCTAGCAGATTCAATCTGAACATCACCTGGGGCGAGCATTTTTATCCCGCCATTTTCAATTACAATAGCAACATCATCACATGCCAATACAAGTTTTTTCTTGGCTGATATAATCACTTCGCTGTCGGTGCTGGTAATTGTCATATTTTGTTTTGAACTTAATTGCATTTCATCATTTTGAGCCTGTATTTCGACATTACCTTGCGAAGCAAATAGCTTTATGCCCATTTTGTTGGCAAATAGGCTTATCATGTTACCCGCAGTGACCATAAAGCGTTTAAACGCACTAACATCAACCGTGTTTTGTGCTGTCTGGATAATGTTTTCACCTGCGGTGTGTTGAATTGAACTTGGGGTGACATCCGCCATGCCAGCTGGTGCGTAAGTGAGTATTCCCGGTTGTTTTAGTTCTTTTAAGCTTTGTTCAAATAACTGTTTTTGGGTTTGTAAATCAGCCAGTTCAGCTTTGGCGGCCTCGGCAAGTTCATTGAGCCGTTTAACCATTTCAGTCGCTTGCGCTAGTTCTTTAATAGCATTGTCCATTTGTAGCTGTATATGACTTGCTTGCGTTTGTTCTTCACTGGTAATATACAGCCCTTTACCCGCTCTTATCGCGCCCCATTCGTCGGTGCGTAGTTCAAAACCTTCACCGCGGGGTTGTTTTTTTTCGTTAACTAAGTGACCGATATTAAGTTGAGTTTTTCCGTATTCGGTGGCTAGCTTAATATGTTCTTGCCCACGTTTATCATCCATGCGCAGTTTGTTATTAGCTGGGGTGCGAATGACATTGCGGTGTTTGTTGATGGTGGTAACAAGGTCAGGGTGAGCACTGTCATGCATTGCATGGGCTATATACGGCCTATCGGGGTTGCCGTTCATAAAGGCGATGGCCACTTCGGTGCCGTCAATTAACGGGAAGTGAAAACCATAGGTGTTACCCGCATAAGGTTTAGCTAAACGTACCCATAAGCTTTCCGTGCCACTTTTCCATTGTTTCAGGTCAACATTAAATTTAACCCGATATCGTCCTTGCGGGTCGATATAACCATAGGTGTCATGATTAGGACTGGTGACACGGGCAGGTAATGTGCCACTAACTTGTGGCCAGCGTATGGGCGCAGGGCGATAGGGTTTTAAAGCTTGATAGGGAATGGCGGTAAAGGTGAGTTCATAGGCATCAGTGCGATTACCTTGCCCCTGTACACTTAAAATAATCACCCCGTCATTGATATCTGCCAGCGGACTGCCATTGATGTTAATCCATTGACCGGGAGCAAGGTTATAGCGGTTACTCTTACCTTTGAGGATAATTTTCTGGCTAATGGCCTGCTCATGGCGAATACGCGCATACCACTGACCACTTTCAATCTGATTATCGTGAGTGTTATTGTCATTATCACGATTATCGTCACTATTTTGCGGTTTTTCTTGTCCGTTGCTATCTAAGCCTTTATAGTGCTCGGCATAACGGTAGTCAGTGCCATAGGTGGTGCTGTCTTTGGGTTGGGTATTAATCTCGCCCTGTAAATCGGCTAGGGCATCACGGTAGTTATAGTCTTGTACCTTGACTGAGGAGACCACCACTTCGCTATGCAAGCTGATATCCCACACACTTTCAACGCCCGTATCTGCCATGCCACTGGGCAGTTTATAGTCAATATCAGCCACCTGCGCATAGCCTTGCTCATAATCACTTAACACCATTACATCACAGTTGTGCTCAGCGTGTGTTTCAAAGCGAAACCAGATACCGACATCAGCCAATAAGCGTTGAATAAATTCAAGGTCACTTTCTTGCCACTGCGTAATAAACTCCCGCTCAGGGTAGCTATCTTTTAGCTCTAGACGGTAATCAATGCCTGTCAAACCATGACTGCGTAGCACTTCTTCAACCACACTGACCACACTTTGATTTTGAAATATGGCATTATGTTGCCCCACAGCCAACCGTGCTAAGCACGAAGATAACACCACTTGATAATGGGCTTCATCTTTATTGACCGATAACTGACTAAACTCAGTAATCACCCCATGCAAGGTGCGTTTATTACTCAACGTGGGCAAGTCACTTAATGAGCGGATAGCGGAAGTTAATGGTTTGTTGATAACAGGATTAAAGGAGAAGGTCGATTTTTGATTAAGAAAGGAATCAGGCGATAAGGTTTTATCAGTACAGGTAAAAGTAATCACATAACGCCAAGGCTGGTTTAACGACTCATCACCATCAATATGCAAAACCGAAATCGGCGCCCCCAGCCCGTCAACCGTTAAGGTATAGCGATTATGGCTAACCCCACTCAAACCCGCCATTAGATCGCCAAAACCTTCACCGAGTTGCTCCAGAAGACGATTAAGTTCGTTTGACATGTTGTTCTCCTATTTATTTTTTACTCTGTACGACTAGCTGTTTCTTTTTCTAATTGTTTTTTATTACTGTCTTTTTCCTCTATTTTTGATACTTTTGAGGATGCTTTTTTTACCGTTGTTGCCTTTTTAGCTTTTGTTGGCTTAGTTTTACTATTTTTCGTTACCCATTCAAGTACAATGCCATCTGTTTCGCTAAAGTCGAGTTGTAACGTTAGTGATTGATTATTTTGGCTGTTATCCTGCTGTAGTAACAAGTTAGAAACTACTGGTAAGATTTGTTGATTTAAAATACTATCGATATTACGAGCACCTGTATCTGGCAATAAGCAAGCTGAAACTAAAGTATCGTAAAGTTTTTGACCAACATTAAACTCAATTTTGTAATGTTTTTGTAATCGAGAGGCGACTTTATTTAATTTCATTTCAACAATTTTGCGTAGTGCAACATCATCTAATGGTTTATAAATGACAGTTTGAAAACGCGCTAATAATGCTGGTTGAAAGTGTTCACGTATAATAGGGCGCAATAATTCTTGCTGTGTTGCAATATCAGCATTTGGCATTTCATCAAATAATGCCATTAATTCATCGCTGCCTAGGTTAGAAGTCATTAATATTAAGGTATTACGGAAATCAATTTCACGGCCTTCACCATCTCGCATAAAACCACGATCGAATACTTGATAAAATAGATTCAATACATCACGATGCGCTTTTTCGACCTCATCCAATAATACAACGCTATATGGGCGTTTACGGACGGCTTCAGTCAATATTCCACCTTGACCATAACCCACATATCCTGGTGGTGATCCTTTGAGTTGTGATACGGTATGAGCTTCTTGATACTCTGACATATTAATGGTGATCAAAGATTGTTCGCCACCGAAGAGTGTATCAGCTAAAGCTAAAGCTGTTTCGGTTTTACCTACACCAGATGGTCCGACTAATAAGAATACTCCAATCGGCGCATCTTCTGAGGTTAGCCCCGTTTTTGCGGCACGAATCCGTTTAGCGATGTCAAAAAGCGCGTTATCTTGACCAACAACACGTAAACGCAAATCATCTTCTAACATAAGCAAATGGCTTTGTTCATCTTTTAGTAGGCTTTCTAATGGCACTCCGGTCCAATCGGCAATAATTGAAGAGACAATTCGGCTATCAACATCAAGTGACAATAAAGGTAAATTTTTTTGTAGTTCACTTAATTTTTGCTGTGTTGCAATCAGTTGCTTTTGAATTTTTTTATCTTGTTTTAGTGTTAATTTTTGTCGTAACTCAATTAGTGTTTCAACAAGTTTTTTCTCTTTTTCAAATTGTATTTGTTGATTGGTTAATTTTTTTTGTAATTCGCCTAGTTGTAAATCGATTTCCCCCATACGATCTGTTGATAGCTGTTCTCCTAATACTACATCAGCTTCTATTGCTTCTTGTTCTATTGTCAATGAGGCAATTTTGGCTTCAAGCAACGTGATTGATTCAGGTATTGTATCTAGCCCCATGCGAACCCTTGCTGAAGCTGTGTCAAGCAGATCAACGGCTTTATCTGGCAGTTGACGACCACTGATATAACGTCGAGAAAGCGAAACCGCTGTTTTAACAGCTTCGTCCAGTATATGTACACCATGGTGTTTTGCGTATCGTGATTTTAAACCACGTAGCATAAGACAGGCTTTCTCGTCATCAGGCTCATCAACTTTAACAATTTGAAAACGGCGCTCTAACGCAGCATCTTTTTCAAAATATTGTTTGTATTCAGACCATGTTGTAGCAGCAATTGTACGTAATTCACCTCTAGCTAGTGCAGGTTTTAATAAATTTGCTGCATCAGCTCCACCAGCTGAATTGCCTGCACCAATAATGGTGTGCGCCTCATCAATAAACAGTAATATTGGGTTCGGTGATTGTTGAACAGCTTCAATCACATTTTTTAATCTTTGTTCAAATTCACCTTTTACGCCAGCACCAGCTTGTAGCAAGCCAAGATCAAGCATTAATATGCTAACCTTTTCAAGATTCTTAGGCACGTTGCCTTCTGCAATACGAAGCGCCAATCCTTCAACTAATGCCGTTTTACCTACGCCAGGTTCCCCCACTAAGATTGGGTTATTTTTGCGACGACGAGATAAAATATCGATCATTTGCCTTATTTCACTATCGCGACCAAATACAGGATCAATTTTACCTGTTTTCGCTTTTTCGGTAATATCTTCAGTAAATCGACTAAGCGCTGCTTGATAATGTTTTTGTTGCACAGCTTGTTGTTGGTTATTTTTAGTCTCAGCTGTTTGCGAATCCTGATTAGTATCAATTTTTGATTGGGATGTACTATCGATATCATTATTTGAATGATAGCTGTATTGATTTACTGGGTTTTCATCTGATATTTCATTTAATTGAGTACGCATTTTTTGTAATGACACAACGGATAAGCTAAGCAATTGCCATGCATCTTGTGCTTTTAAGCAATGAGGCATCTCTTGTAGCACTTGTAAAATATGTACTGAACGAATGACATCTTCTTGATCTTCAAGTGAAGCCTTTAACCATGCTGATTGTAATACTGCAATCAACGATGACGATAAACTAGGTTTTGTATTAATTGTGTGTGGTAAAATGTCTAAATAATTCAATAATCCTTGCCAGACTTTGTCCATATCTAGTTGGTAATGTCTTGCAATAAATGAAATATCACCAGCACCTTGTTCTAATAATTTTAATAGCCAATGTTCAAGTGTAATTTCTGGATGTGCTCTCGTTTGACATAATTCTGCCGCAGCTTCAAGTGCTCTTGCACAATACGGATTGAGTCGCCTTAATAAAACAGAAGGATCGGCAATCATTACTATTCCTTTCGTTATGTTATTGTTTATAAAAAAATGTTGATTCTGCCGTAATGGCAGAATCAACAAAAACCACATTAGGCTCTACTTTCAACCCAGCTATCTGAGTGAATGATGTTGCCATCTTTATAAGTCCAAGTGATTTTTTCGTAACGTAGTTCGATACGCTCTAAGTGATTGTATTGTTCTTTTGTTGGATCTTTAATGTTGTGCATTTCAGGTTTAATAGAAACAATTTTTACGTTATCCATTAATGTATTGAAATATTCAATTTCCTGACCTGCATCATTAATTTTGTACCATTTGATTTCAACAGACTTTAAGTTTTGGCCTGTAGTTACAGCTTTGTAAAGATAAGGTGATGAAGCATCAACTTCTTTAACAAATTCAAGTGCTTTATGAACGCGAGTTCCGGTTAATTTACCTGTATTACCATCGGTTGGAATGTAGACTTTGTGATCAAATTCAACCACTTCAACACTACCTTCACGTCCTACTACAGTTACAGAACCTTTAATTTCTGCACCACCATCGTCTTTTAAAAACATATACGCTGGAACTGCCATTGTTTTTACTCCTTTTTTGATTATTATTAAACACTCTTAGTTTTCATTTGCCAAAATACAATTTGACATTTGAGGAACTAAGCTAATTTCTACTCGCCGGTTTTGTGCTCGACCTTCCAGTGTGTCGTTACTAACTAGCGGTTTTTTTGCTCCATACCCTTGTATTGCAAAACAGGTTTCAGGGATATCACTAGCTTTTATAATCCAGTTTCGTACTGCTGTTGCACGCTCAAGTGATAATTGAATATTTTTATTTTCATCACCAGTGGAGTCAGTATGCCCTGCAACTAAAATAAGCCACCCTGTTCCCTGGTTAGCATTTATTTGTTTTTTCATTTCAACTAATGCATTGACTAATATTTTGGTTGAATCTGATTTTAAGCTTGATTGGCCACTTTCAAATAATGCTAAACTATCTAGGCGAATCACGGATGGTACTTCTTTCATGATAACTTTTTCTTCTTTAATAATAATTTTTTCTGGCTCTGGTGGTTTAGCAACATAATCACTCATAGAGACATTTAAAGGCTCAAGTAATTGTTGTCCATGATAAAGTCCCATACCTAAACGAACAGGTTCCCCTTGAGCTAAATATTGATTTAACATTGCTCTATCGTCTTTAAGTAACTCAAGTGCTTGTCGCTTTTCTTCATAACTGTCCATCGAAATTAAATGGTAATGTCGAATATCATTTTGTATTTGATCTGAAAGTTTAATATTGTTCCAAAAAGATGCGCCTAAGCATCCCATAATAAATATGGACGTGATTGTAATTAATCCACAGACCATCGTGGCAATAGGCGAAAATGGGTAAGCTATTGGCATAAATTTAATTAAGGAATCGGGCGGACTTACATTATCTTCAATTTTATGGTTATTTGGCAGTGGTAAAGTCGTGATGCTTTCCCATTGTTTTTGCATAATATTGTTATTTACAATAGATTGATTTATAGGATAAATCGCTATCCCCGTTGGCTTACATTTTGCTATAGGCTGTTTTGGATCAATTAATGTTGATAATACGATTTGTTCAATCCAAGATTGTGTTTCGTTTAGCAATGGTCTTAATCGTAATCGTCTTTCTCGTTCGCTTGAAGGCGTTTTAATATCATTAACCCAATTGTTTAGAGGCGATAAATAACGATCAAGCAGAAATAATTTGTGATCGACTAATTGAAACCAATAAACAGGTAATGGATTTTGTTCATCATAAATTAAATTATTTAGACCAATATGTGTCGATAAGTAAACAGGCAGTTGATATTTTGCAATGCGACATGTATCTGCCCATGATTGACGAAATGCCTGTAGTTTAGCAATGAATAACCCTTGTTTATCCTCAAGTTCAGGCGTTAAAGCAAGAAATATGCCTACTCGCCCTATCATATCTGGCCATTTTGAAATTAATGAATCATAAACGATAGGTAAATGAGAATATTCTTCAACATAAATCCATACCGCTTCGGATGAAACAACAATATTCGATTCTGCTATGGATAGATCTTCTGGAAAAAAGTCTTTTGCTGCACTACCAGTTACCAATAAGATAGGTAATCGATAACGTTGCCTTGCTGGTAATAAATCAAGCTTTTGGGTTAAAAAGTCAATATTTGTTGTTGATAAAGCAAGCATCCGCCGATAGCGTTGCATTCGCCATAGCAAACCACCTGCAATAACTAAAACTAAAATCGTACCAATAATTTTCCAACCGACTGTTATTGGTAAAAATACAAATAGTAACAATAAGCTTAATATAGCAGCATAAATGATTTGAATTCGTTTAGGGTAATCGCTCATAAATTCCCCTTTAACCTACAATTTTTTTAATCAACGTATCAAGTCGATAATCTAATAAAAAGTAAAGAACAATAACCAACAAAACGGATAACGCAGTACAAGATAACAGCATCGTTTTGCGTCCTAAATAACGATAAGTTTTGGTTTGTTCAATAATAGGATGAGCTTGTTCTGGCTCGTACTCTCGTACAGCTTCACGCAGGGCTAAAACCAAGTGTTCCCTTTCCATTTGAGGTTTATCTAGATAGCACCCTTGAAAGCCAAGCCCAAGCACTCTGTCAAAGCAACTTAATACTAATGGATCTTTTTTATCTGCTTTTAAGCGTCCGCGAATTTTTTCAAATAAATCATAACCAGCATTATGTGTATTAAAAAAGATGACTTGTAATGGTGCGCCTAACCACTCATCATAATCTTGTTTTTCGGGTTTATCACGATGGCGAAGTAATACTGTTTCATCTAATAATGCACATAGGGCATAACTTATATCATCAATCACATCTTGACTATATTGTGCCTTATATAACGTCTCACGAACGGTCGTCACTTGCTGTTTACAAAGTTCATATAATTTATGTCCTGATGGAATATCCGCTTTCGCTTTTAATTGGACAACAACTAATATTGAATCTCGTAATAATTCATCAATGACTATTGTTTGTGGTTCTATACTCATAATCTTGACCCTATGATCGCAAAACTGCGAAAAGTTCTAGTGAAATATCTGGCATTGCTCTTGGCACATAAAACTCACAACAGCGAGTTTGCAACATATTTTTTGCTGCAATATGCGATAGATCTAGTGCAAAATATTGATTTTCTAAACGCATAGGTATTGCCGCCGGAACATGGCTAAGCGCTTTTATTGGTATACCCGATAATGCTGAATGTATAATTTGCCTTACATCATCTGGTGCACCAGCTTTACATAATATTGGAAACTGAGACTGTAATTGATGTCCAGGCAGACTTGAACGTACAGAGAGATAAAAATCAGCATCTTCAACAAGACGAGAATCGTTTAAGCGACCTGTCCATAATGTATCTTTATTATGGACCAAATCAATTTTAATCACTCGAGATGGTAAGCTTTCTTCTAATAAATTACGCACTAATCCAAATAATGGTGGGAAAACTTCATTAAGGTTGGTGTGTTGATAAGCTGGAATTTTATCAACATCATTTGCTAATGAAAACGTTAACAATGCACCTGTTAATGCCGTTAATGTTTGGTAAAGGTTTTCTGGGTGAATAGTTGGATTATCACGTAAAAATTTAAGTTGAGGCTCAAATGTGTTTAGTGCATTTAAAAGCCAAAACAGGGATACATCAGCTATTGCAAATTCAGCCATTTGTTCGTTACGTTCATGTCTCATGCCCATTAAACGTTGACGTTTAGCCTGTATTTGGATACATAATAGTTCTAACTCTTTTATTAATGTTCCACTTTGAGTGAATAAATTAATTAGTGGAGGAAGATATTCAAAATCAAGTACAAAACGACCATTTAGATCACGCTTAAGGCATGCAATTGGGCATGTTAAATAATCACTATGATCTTCAAAATCAAATAAAAAAGTTAACGCATAACGCTCAACAGCGATTGTTTCAGCATTTTGTCCAAATAGATCTACCACTTCTACCCATTCTTGTCGATAGCGAAGTGGTCTTTCAAGTTGTTGATTGTCTTGTAGACAGTTCCCCCCATTAGCTTGTAGCAATGGTATTCCAATAAATACAATGACTTCTTCACGCTCAGGTGGAACATCCGTATTTAGTGTTCTAGCTTCGGGTAATTTATCAGCAGCATCAGTATTAATCAGCACTCCATCACGAAAGCGAATACTAATAGATTCTGCCTGCAAGCGATCGATTGTCAGTGCTTGCGTATCTATGACTAATTTTTCAATACCCCATGGGTTAGCTACTGCCATAGCTGCTAACTTTTGAGAGGAAAACTGTTGCCATAACGCCTGTTGCTGAAATTGTTGAGGTGTCAAAAAGACACCTTCATTCCATAAAGGACGAAAAATTTTCATGAATCCTACCACCCAGATTGTTTGATATTAAGCTTTAGCTTTTGGCATTTGTGATACCATCGATAAATTAATATCCATTCCTTCAACTTGGAAATGTGGGATTAAAAATGTTTTAACACGGAAGAATCCTGGGTTATCCTCAATATCTTCAACAATAACTTTTGCTTCTCGTAATGGATGAGATGCTTGAACTTCGTCACTAGGATCGGTCATTTCAGTCACAAGGTTACTAATCCATTTATTTAACTCAAGTTCAAGAACTCGACGATCTTTTGTTGTTCCAATATTTTCTCGCTGAATCACTTTTAAATAATGAGCAATACGTGATAATAAGAAAATATATGGTAAGCGTGCATTAATACGGCTATTTGCTGTTGCTTCTTTTGTATCATATAGCGCTGGTTTTTGTGCCGAATTTGCAGAGAAGAAACAAGCATAATCTCTATTTTTATAGAAAGAGAGCGGTATAAAACCTAAATTAGCAAATTCAAATTCACGTGTTTCTGGGATAAGAACTTCAGTTGGGATCTTAACTTGGTTTCCTGTACCTAAATCGTAAAGATGGATAGGTAAATCTTCGACAAGTCCTCCAGCTTGTGGACCTCGAATTTGCACACACCAACCATTACGAATAAAACTTTGTACCATGTTAGCAGCAAAAGCATACGAAGCGTTAGCCCATAAATAACGACTATGTTCAATGCCTTTAACATCTTCAATATAGTTAAAACTACGGACAGGTACTGTATCAGGACCATAAGGTAAACGAGCTAATACTCTTGGTAATGTTAAGCCAACATAACGTGAATCATCCGTTTCGCGGAAACTGTTCCATTTTGTATATTCAGCTCGATCAAAATAATTTGCAATGTCTTTAATTGCAGCAACTTCTTCCATGGTTTCTTTACCAAAGAATTTTGGACCGACAGAACCAACAAATGGCATATGTGCCGCAGCTGCAACTTTTGAAATATTACGTAATAAAGCAATATCTTGTGGACCTCGATCAAACTCATAATTCGAGATAGTTACACCTATAGGTTCTCCACCTGGTGTATCATATTCTTGAATATAAGTATGACGATAAAACCCTGTTTGTATGATTTCTGGGGCATCTTCAAAATCTTGGCGAAGATCTTCTTTTGAAGCATCTAATAATTCAATTTTTACGTTGCGTCGGAAATCAGTACGATCCACTAAAAATTTTAAACCACGCCATGTCGCTTCAATTTCTTGGAACGTTTCGTTATGCATAATTGCATCTAATTGTCGGCTCAGTTTTTGGTCGATTTGGCTAATATGGTAATCTAATAAATGTTTGTCTAGTTTTTCAACTTTTTGAGATGAGCCTTGAATCAATTTGAGTAAAATATCAACAGCCATCGTGACACGTTCATCTTGTGAGGACTCAAATAATACATCATTATCTTCGTATTTATCGATCTCACCAGCTTTTTGGATTGGATTTAAATTTATTTTATTAAATAAAGATTGGTAAACACTACCATTATCTTCTAAAACGGTTTGGTTAACACTTTTTTGTTCTGTTTTTTCGTTCATTGCTTTTTTCCTTATTGTTCATCAATAACGATATAATTTATTTCGAAAGTAACTAGATAATTTATTTAAAAACATTTATTTTGTGTTTTTAGATACAATTGATTCTAATTCTGCACGAAGCTCATCAGATAATTGTTCATCTTTAACAATTTTCTCTAGTTCGTAACGAAATGTAGCGTTGTCTAGTAAGTTAGATTTCAAATCTCTTAATAAATTACGCATAGCAAGCAAAGAACGAAGCTGAGGAATGTTTCTTGCAACTTGTTCAGGTTTAAAATCATTCATTGATTCAAAAGCAAGTTCTACACTAATATCGCTACCATCATCTGCAAGAGTATTTGGTACATTAATTTTGGCAGAAGGTCTAAATTCTTTTAATACTGCATCAAAATTATTTTTATTAATGGAGACTTTCTCTTTTTCTGAAAGTGGACGTTTGTCTTTACCACGACCATAATCACCAATAGATAAAATTTTTAAAGGTAACTCAACTTTCTTTTGAGCCCCACCAGTATGAAGATCTAGTTGAATATTAACACGAGCAGGAGGTACTTCGTTTTGATAGCTATTTGACATATTTGATTCCTTATGAAACACGAATAAATTAATAATTTCTTAAATAATATAAATAGATAACCTTTATAATATAATAAATTACTCTATTTTTCTACAATTTTTGATAAAATTCCAAATACTATTAATACTTTACCCATAAAAAACCTAGATATCTTTATCATTAAAACAGTGTAAAAAATTGATAAATAATGAACTATTTTTATTCAATGAACATATTTTTAAAGGTATTGTCGAGTATAAAAAAAGCGAATAACAAATATTTTTTATTCATATTATAAATTGTATAAAAACAACGAGTTGTTTGCACTTCATGATTAAAATAATTCTCAAAAAACTTATAAGGCGTTTTTCCTAAAATCGCTTTATGCGGTTTAACGGTATTATAAAAATTAATAAAGCGTTTTTGTTTCCTATCTTTTGAATCGCTAAATATTTGCTGATTATGCAATATTTTCATTAAAGTTCGTATCACTGTTTTTGCTTCCCTATTCGTTTATGAACAGGTTGGTTTGGTGAATTTTTGATTAATACGATGGTTTTAACAAATAAGTGTTCACTTGTGCCTTGATATTCACGTCCATTTTAACAATTTTCTCTAGTCCGTAACGGGATGTAGCGTGGTTTAGTAAGTTGGGGTTCAAATCTCTTAATAAATTACGTATAGCAAGTAAAGATCGAAGTTGAGGGATGTTTTTTGCAACTTGTTCAGATTTAAAATCATTCATTGATTTGAAAGTGAGTTCTATACTAATATAGCTACTATCATCAACAAGAGTATTCGGTACATTAATTTTGGCAGAAGGTTTGAACTCTTTTAATACTGCATGAAAATTATTCTTATTGATTAATACTTTTTCTTTCTTTTTCTGAAAGTGGGAGTTTATCTTTGCCTCGACCATAATCGCCAATAGATAAAATTTTTAATGGAGATCAATTTTTTTGTGCTCCACCAGTATGAAAATCTAATTGAATATTGACACGAGCAGGAGGTACTTCGTTTTGATAGCTATTTGACATATTTTATTTCTTATAAAGCTTATTATTTATATACTCGAAAAAAATAAATACTTTCACATGACAAATTATCCTATTTTTTTAAATTACAATAAAAATCTAGATGTTATGAATATAAAAAATTTTTAATATCAATTTGGATTCACTGCAGTATGCAGAATTATCTTGTTTTTATTAATAGCAATATGCGCATATTTTTAGTAAACATTTCCAATGTGTTATAAGGTAAAATAAGGAGTTATTAATGCATATACATTTTATTATTCATGAAGCTTTTGAAGCACCTGGTGCCTATGAGCAATGGGCTATGATGCATCATCACACTATAACTTATTCTCGCGTTTACCTTAATGAACCACTTCCTAATAGCATTGATGATATCGACTTTCTTATTGTTATGGGCGGTCCACAGTCACCATCAACTACCAAACAAGAATGCGCTCATTTTGATTCTAAAGCAGAACAAGCCATTATTTTATCTGCAATAAAAGCAGAGAAAGTAGTCATTGGTGTATGTCTTGGTTCACAATTAATCGGTGAAGCTTTAGAGGCAAGTTATAGCAATAGCCCAGAAAAAGAAATTGGCAAATTCCCTATTGTATTAACTCAAATCGGTAAAACAAATCCTTTATTTACTGATTTTGGTAGCACATTAGAAGTCGGTCATTGGCACAATGATATGCCAGGTTTAACCAAAGATGCTCAAATTATTGCTTATAGTGAAGGGTGTCCTCGTCAAATCATTGCATACAGTAAATTTGTTTATGGTTTCCAATGCCATATGGAGTTAACACCTGAAGTAGTCGAATTATTAATTACCCATTCACAAAAGGAACTTAGCCAAGCAGAAAAATACCGCTTTGTCGATACACCTGATAAGCTTCGCTCTCATGATTACACTGAAATGAATCAAAAACTTTTCACTTTTCTCGACAAGTTAAGCCAACGCTATCTGTCACCTTTAGAAAAATAACTGATTATATCTTGTCGATAAGGGAATGGAAAATATGCAGGATATTATTATCGATAAACCGATAAAACGCAGTAAATTAAGGCTAAAATTAGGCAAAGAATATTTTATCTTAAAACGAAAATTTGATTGGTGGCGACATCGTAACGCATATTGCACTGTCGACATAAATAATAATACATGTTGTTATTCACACAAAAAACATCAGTCTGTTTTATTAAGACAACTAAAAGATGTTGATATGTATTTACAATATAACAAAATCACTAATCTTAGATTAGCAATTGAAAAACTTAATGGTTCAATCATTAAGCCTAATCAACGTTTTTCGATCTGGCAAAAAGTAGGACGCCCATCCAAAAAACGGGGATTTTTAGAAGGACTATCATTACATAATGGACAGATAGGCAAAGATATTGGTGGAGGATTATGCCAATTAGGTAATTTGATTTATTGGATTGTATTACACTCCGATCTTACAATCATAGAACGTTGGCGTCATAGTTTTGATGTTTTTCCCGATATTAATCGAACGATTCCTTTTGCTTGTGGCGCCACCTTATCTTATAACTATGTAGATTTACAGTTAATCAATAAAACCAATAGCACTTACCGGCTTAATCTTTGGCTTGATGATCAATATTTACATGGCGAATTACTTGCTGATACCCCCTTAAGTAATCATTATGAAATCCTAGAAACCGATCATCGTATTGAACAACAATGGTGGGGAGGTTATACCAGACATAATAAAATATGGCAACGTAAAACACATTTAATTGATAACCATGTTGAAGAAAAGCTCATCAGCGAAAACCACGCAATTATGATGTATACCCCATTTATAGCAAATAATGAAGACGAATTGAAAAAGCAATAGTCATTCTGATAACAGATAGTCACTAACTATCTAAGTGATAGTTTGAGAGCTATACTAATAGCCCGTATACTCATGAAATAAAGTAGTTAATAATACCTAATATATGAAAGGAGCAAATTTCATGGCTTATACTTTACCTCCATTACCTTATGCTTATGATGCATTAGAACCTTATATTGATTCTGAAACTATGCATCTGCATCACGATAAACATCATCAAACCTATGTGAACAATGCAAATGCCATTCTTGAAACTTTGCCAGCTGAATTAAAAGAACTTTGCCCTAGCACTTTGTTAAAAAATTTAGATAAAGTACCTGCTGACAAAATTACGGGTATTAAAAATAACGTAGGTGGTCATGTTAATCACACTCTTTTCTGGGAACTATTAAAAGTTGGTACTGAACTAAAAGGCGACCTAAAAGTGGCCATCGAAAAAGATTTTGGTTCAGTTGATGCATTTAAAGAAAAATTTGCAGCAGCGGCAGCAACTCGATTTGGTTCAGGTTGGGCTTGGTTAGTATTACAAAATGGTAAACTTGAAGTTGTTTCTACAGCCAATCAAGATTCACCGATAATGGGCGAAAAATTTGCTGGTGTTTCTGGTACGCCGATTTTAACACTAGATGTTTGGGAACATGCTTATTATTTGAAATATCAAAATCGCCGTGTTGATTACATTGGTGCATTTTGGAATGTAGTTAACTGGGATAAAGTTGCTGAGCTATACGCTGAAGCAAAAAAATAACTTGATTGTACTCATATTCTTTTCACCTTAAAAAATGGCGCCTAGTGCGCCATCTTTTCTTTTCGAGCACTGAGTCAAAGTCAAAAATAGTAATTGGCAATTGCTAAATTATGCCCAAATCCGCTACAATGAACGCTTGTTTAATAAATCATAAAACAGAGCAACTCCATTTAAATCATGTTTGAAATTAATCCAGTTAAATCAAAGATAGCAGAACTTACCGAACGCACAGCCGTGATTCGGGGGTATCTTTGACTATGATCTAAAAAAAGAACGGCTCGAAGAAGTCAATGCCGAGCTAGAGCAATCCGAAGTATGGGCCGATCCAGAAAAAGCACAAGCGTTAGGTAAAGAACGCGTTGCACTTGATGAAATAATCAATACTATTCATTCATTAACTCAAGGTCTTGACGATGTTGAAGGCTTGCTTGAACTTGCTATTGAAGCTGAAGATCAAGATACTTTCGATGAAGCTAATTTTGAACTTGAACAGTTAGAGAAAAAACTGGCTGGACTTGAATTCCGACGAATGTTTTCTGGTAAATATGATAGTGCAGATTGTTATTTAGATATCCAATCAGGCTCAGGGGGAACTGAAGCACAAGATTGGGCAGAAATGTTACTTAGGATGTATTTACGCTGGGCTGAATCAAAAGGTTTTGCAACTGAAGTGATGGAAGTATCGGATGGTGATGTTGCTGGTATCAAATCGGCAACGATTAAAGTATCGGGTGATTATGCTTACGGTTGGTTACGCACAGAAACTGGAGTACACCGCCTAGTTCGTAAAAGTCCATTTGACTCAGGCAATCGACGCCATACCTCGTTTGCTTCTGTATTTGTTTATCCTGAAATTGATGATGATATTGATATCGACATTAACCCTGCCGATCTCCGTATTGATGTATACCGTTCGTCAGGCGCTGGTGGTCAACATGTAAATAAAACTGAGTCTGCTGTACGAATCACTCATATTCCTACGGGTATTGTTACTCAATGTCAAAATAACCGTTCACAACACAGCAATAAAGATCAAGCAATGAAACAGTTAAAAGCAAAACTGTATGAGCTTGAGATGCAAAAAAAGAATGCTGAAAAACAACAAATGGAAGAGACTAAATCTGACATTGGTTGGGGAAGCCAAATTCGCTCTTACGTACTTGATGATTCGCGTATCAAGGATTTGCGTACTGGCGTTGAAACTCGTAATACACAGGCCGTATTAGATGGCGATTTAGATCAATTTATTGAAGAAAGCTTAAAAGCAGGTTTATAAACCGCTTGGTTATAAATAAAAGGTAAAACTATGTCAACAGAGCAGCAAGATCAACAAAACCAAATTGAAGAGTTAAATAATGAACTAAAAGTACGTCGCGAAAAGCTCGCTCATCTTCGCGAACAAGGTATTGCTTTCCCTAATGATTTTCGCCGTGATGCGATTTCTAGTGATCTCCATAAACAATATGGCGATAAAACTAACGAAGAACTGATTGAAAAGAAAATTATTGTAACTGTGGCTGGCCGTATGATGATGCGTCGTATAATGGGTAAAGCCTCGTTTGTTTCTCTACAAGATGTTGCTGGACAAATCCAACTTTATGTTACTCGTGATGATCTCCCTGAAGGTTTTTATAACGAGCAATTTAAAAAATGGGATTTGGGAGATATTGTCGGCGCTAAAGGTTACCTATTTAAGACTAAAACTGGTGAGCTTTCTATCCACTGTGAAGAAATTCGTTTATTAACTAAAGCTCTTCGCCCATTACCTGATAAGTTTCATGGACTTGCCGATCAAGAAATGCGTTACCGTCAACGTTACTTGGATCTTATCACAAATCAAGAATCAAGAGAGACTTTTAAAGCGCGTTCCAAAGTTGTCAGTGAAATCCGCAACTTTATGATTGAAAACCACTTTATGGAAGTCGAAACGCCAATGATGCAGGTAATTCCGGGTGGTGCATCAGCTAAACCATTTATTACGCATCACAATGCGCTTGATTTAGATATGTATATGCGTATTGCGCCAGAACTTTATCTAAAACGATTAGTTGTAGGTGGCTTTGAGCGGGTATTTGAAATTAATCGCAACTTCCGAAATGAAGGCGTATCACCAAGACATAATCCAGAATTTACCATGATGGAAATGTACATGGCTTATGCTGATTACAAAGATCTGATCGTATTAACAGAAACATTATTCCGTCGTTTAGCTATTGCGGTAACAGGTGATGCTGTTGTGCAATATGGTGAACATACGTTTGATTTTGGTAAACCATTTATCAAAATGACCATGCGTGAAGCCATTTGCCATTACCGCCCTGAAACCAATAATGCAGACTTAGATGATTTTGATAAAGCTTGTGCTATTGCACAGTCAATTGGCATTAAAATTGAAAAAGGTTGGGGACTTGGTCGTGTTGTGACTGAAATTTTTGAAGAAGTGGCTGAATCGAACTTAATTCAACCAACTTTTATTACCGAATACCCAGCAGAAGTATCACCGCTTGCTCGCCGTAACGATGAAAACCCATTTGTGACTGATCGATTTGAATTTTTTATTGGTGGTCGTGAAATTGGTAATGGATTCTCAGAGCTTAATGATGCTGAAGATCAAGCTCAACGCTTTGCTGATCAAGTATCACAAAAAGATGCGGGTGATGATGAAGCGATGTTTTATGATGAAGATTATATTACAGCGCTGGAGCACGGTTTACCGCCTACAGCAGGACTTGGGATTGGTATTGACCGTACCGTGATGCTATTTACCAACAGCCACACGATTCGTGATGTAATTTTATTCCCAACCATGCGTCCAATCAAATAAAACGGTTTATCATTAAAAACACACTTATTTTTGGATAAGTGTGTTTTTATACTCAAACACATGCCTACCTGAAACTTTTTGACAAAAAACAGCGATAAGCATATAAAAACAAAAAATCCATTGAATATAAATACTGCATAATTCTATACATGGATTTTGAGCTAACTGTGAAGTGTGATAACCACCGTATTGATTAAAAATGCAAAAATAGGTTTACCACCAAAAAAATAGAAAGGCTAAAAAGAGTGATAGATTAATATAGTTATATTATAAATATCGTTGGCTATAAAAATAACCAACGATATAGCAGTTAATTTAGTGGCTATTAGTTGATTTGACTTGATGTGGCAAGATAAGATTTAACACAATAGCTAAAATACCGCACAAACTAATACCTTGCAGTGTATAAGAGCCAAAATCAAAGATCATCCCTCCAATACCAAAAACTAAAACTAATGAAACAATACACATATTACGCGGTACAGATAGATCGACTTTATGTTTCACTAAGATATTAATGCCCACTGATGCAATAGAACCAAACAGTAACACCATAATCCCCCCCATTACTACAGTTGGAATTGAACTTAAAAATGCACCAATTTTTCCGATAAAAGACATTAAAATTGCCCAAAAAGCTGCCCATGTCATTACTCGAGTTTTGAAATTGCGAGTTAGCGTTACTGCACCAATCACTTCTGCATAAGTAATACACGGTGGTCCACCAAAAAATCCTGCCATCGAAGTTGCTAGCCCATCACCAAGTAATGTACGCTGTAAACCGGGATCGCGTGTATAGTCTTTACCTGTTACCGAACCAATCGCCATAATATCACCAACATGTTCAATGGTTGGCGCAATGACAATTGGGATCATATACAAAATGGCTTGCCAGTGAAATTCAGGAAAAGTGAAATCGGGAACTTTAAACCATGGTGCGTCAATAATAGGCAGGAAATTGACAATACCAAACATGCAAGAGAGCGTATAACCAACTACAATACCTGAAATAATAGGTAATAATTTTAAAAAACCTTTTGCCCAAATAGCAACCACTAAAGTTGTTAATAATGATGCCATTGAAATAATAATCAATTGATAATTTTCGGCTTGCAGTCCACTATCTTTACCCATTGCCATACCTATAGTAACAGGTGCCAATGATAAACCAATAACCATAATAATTGGTCCAGTTACAACTGGTGGTAATATACGGTCAATAACATGGCTACCATTGATTTTTACTAAAAAAGCAAAAAATATAAAAACAAAACCCGCAGCCACTAAACCGCCTAAAGTGGCAGGAATGCCCCATTGAGCAACACCAAATGAAATAGGGGCAATAAAAGCAAATGATGACGCTAAAAATACAGGAACTTTACCTTTAGTTGTCAGTTGAAATAACAACGTACCAACACCAGCAGTAAAAAGAGCTACATTTGGGTTTAATTTTGTTAAAAGGGGAACTAATACCAAAGCCCCAAAGGCGACAAATAACATCTGTGCGCCGGTAAAAATATCTTGCCATGAATGCTTATGCTGTGATGTTATATTTTTTGTTTTATCTGTTGTGATATTGCTCACATCTCGCCTCTCTTACTTAACGAAGTTTATTGTATAACTTGCCTGATTAACAGGTATAAAAAAACCGGATTAACCGGTCTAAATTTTGAGATTTTATTTTGTGCCGAAGATTTTGTCTCCAGCATCACCCAGTCCAGGTAATATGTAGCCTTTTTCGTTCAACCTCTCATCAATCGATGCCGTATAAAGTTCAACATCAGGGTGAGCTTGTTCAAGCACTTTAATACCTTCTGGTGCAGCAACTAAAACTAATACTTTAATATTTTTACAACCTGCTTTTTTAAGTAAATCGATTGTCGCCACCATTGACCCACCTGTTGCTAACATTGGATCAACAACTAAAGCCATTCGCTCTTCAATATCCGAGGTTAGTTTTTGAAAATAAGGAACAGGTTCTAACGTTTCTTCGTTACGGTAAAACCCGACAACGCTAATACGGGCACTTGGCACATGCTCAAGCACACCATCCATCATACCTAAGCCGGCACGCAAAATAGGTACAACCGTAATTTTTTTACCCTTAATACGTTCTACTTGAACAGGTCCACACCAACCGTCTATTGTTACTGTTTCAGTAGGTAGATCAGCCGTTGCTTCATAAGTTAATAAACTGCCAACTTCACTGGCAAGATCACGAAAGTCTTTGGTGCTAATATCGTGTTCACGCATTAATCCAATTTTATGACGTACAAGAGGGTGTTTTACTTCAACTATTTTCATGGAGGGCCTCAGTGTTATTTTCTATAATCTGTTAGCTGGTATAAATAACCACTGAGCGATAATTCTAACATAGTTATCACTTTATGAAAACCTGAAATCAACAGCCTTATAGGCAATGTAAATATTGATAAAAAATAAAAATAAAAAAATTTAACGATAAAAATCAGTTTTATTTTCGTTTTTTTTTCATTAAAATAGCCGTCCCAAATAATTTATTTCAGTAATTAATTTAAAAAAGGAATATAGGAATGAATTGGTTTATTGACTGTATTACAAAAAATTATGCAAATTTTAATGGACGAGTGTAAATACCCCAAACTTAGTACACAACTCACGTAGAAAATCATGCTGCTTGTTTTAGTGTTTTATACTCAATCGGTGTCATGTTATTTAATGCCTCATGTGGTCTTTCGGTGTTATAAATCGTTAACCATTCTTCGGTTATTCTCCTTGCTTGTGCTAAGTTGTTAAAAAGATATAAATCGAGTACTTCAGTACGATAGGTACGATTAAATCGTTCA
>NZ_LZHB01000082.1:0-1663 GCF_001690345.1 Gilliamella sp. Gris3-2 | reverse complement strand
CAAATTGTCGTTGCAGGTGGTTTTCTGTGGCGGTTTCATTCACTTCCGTAGTGTGAGATTGATAACGTTTAACGGTGTATTTTGATACCAGCAATAAGGCTTTCATCACCCGAGCAATGTAACGGCGTGACACCCAAATATTCTCTTTCTGTAAATCAAATCGAATTCGTCTTGTACCATAAGACTGATAGCTCTGATTAAATAGCGTCACGATTTTATCGGCATAAAGCCCTACTGATTTTTGTCTATTCAATTTACACTGATAATAAGCATAATGTCTTGATAATCCTAAATATTGACATAGCTTTGTTATGCTATAACAATGTCGATTTGCTTTTAGGATAGCGATTTTCGTCCTATTATCAGTGCTGCTTGCTTTAGAATATCGTTTTCCATACGCAGCTGTTTAAGCTCTTTACGCAACGCGATTAACTCTTGTTCTTGTGGACTGCGATTATCTTTTGTTTTAAATGAGCCGCTTTGGCTTGCTTGCGTTATCCAACGGTCCAAAGCTGATGGTGTCAAATCATATTCGGCAACGATTTCACTACGTGATTTACCATGTTGATAAAGACTGACCATTTGGTGTTTAAAATCATCTGTGAATGTTCGTCTTTTGCGTTTAATCTTATTCATATTTGTTCCTTTTTTAGTTGGGATAAGTTTACCTTACCCCTTAAAAAAGTTGTATGATTTAGTGTAGCCGATCCAAGAACTAAGAAATAAAAGTTAAGGTGTGACACAAAGGCCCAGATATCCATATTTCTTATTGCCTTCTACGAAGGAGCGGCCTGTGTGCTGGCAGGTCACTATGGGGTGATGGCAAGCCTTGCTGCCACAAAAGTAATAGTCACTTGTCCAGTAGCAGTACTCGTAGTGGTGACCAGTACCGAAGCCCACATCAGCGTAATCTACCAGATGACCCCACTCCGAGAAAAATCCTCCACCTATTCGACGCTGATAATACTTAACCCATGGTGAGTAAGGTTTGGCGACCTCAGGAGCTTCGCTTATTGCATTGGTTAAATCTCTTGCCAGTACCAAACGATAACCAAAACTTTTACACCATGCGGTATGATCCTCAAGTCCTCTATCTCCCCCCCCCCGATGGACAAACCACTGCCTCAATTCAAATCCATATTTCACCATTACTCGCCCACTAGCATCCTTGCCCTCTAGTACGAAGGTATGAGGTAAATTTGGCTTGTGAATTTCTCCAGGATTTGAATAGTCCCTCGCTCTAGGGCCATTTAACCATACTCTTAATGCAAATTGCCTTTTATCTTTAATCCAATTATCACGCTGATCTGGCCTTGTCCAGTGCGCCGTTACTTTTATTCCATCATACTCAACAGGGGACCAAGTTAATTGGCTTAAATCTTGAACGGGTGGATCTAAAATATCAAAGTATAAACCATCTGCCCCCATTGTTGGAAAATTATTTTTGTAAGCTCCTTCATCATTGGCTAAAACTTTGTATCCCTTATCTGGATCCCACCACTCAAAAGAACCAGCGTGTCGACCGCTAGCAAAGTCGTTAATGTTCGGCCTTGCAAAAAGCGGAAACGGCTTAAGCGGTGGTGGTGGTGGCGGCGGCGGCGGCGGCGGCGGTGGCGGCGGCGGCGGTGGCGGCGGTGGCGGCGGCGGCGGCGGTGGCGGTGGC
>NZ_LZHB01000081.1:0-57072 GCF_001690345.1 Gilliamella sp. Gris3-2 | reverse complement strand
TAAAGCAAGCAGCACTGATAATAGGACGAAAATCGCTATCCTAAAAGCAAATCGGCATCGTTATAGCATAACAAAGCTATGTCAATATTTAGGATTATCAAGACATTATGCTTATTATCAGTGTAAATTGAATAGACAAAAATCAGTAGGGCTTTATGCCGATAAAATCGTGACGCTATTTAATCAGAGCTATCAGTCTTATGGTACAAGACGAATTCGATTTGATTTACAGAAAGAGAATATTTGGGTGTCACGCCGTTACATTGCTCGGGTGATGAAAGCCTTATTGCTGGTATCAAAATACACCGTTAAACGTTATCAATCTCACACTACGGAGGTGAATGAAACCGCCACAGAAAATCACCTGCAACGACAATTTGATGTAGGTGATAAAAAACAAATTGTTGTTGCGGATTTAACCTATATTCAAGTTAAGCAACGTTGGAACTATTTATGTGTTTTAGTGAACTTATCCGATAGGCAAATTGTCGGTTACCATGTTGGTCAACATAAAACAGCAGAGCTTGTTATGTCGGCATTAAGCCAAATTAAACAACCATTATCAAAATTAGATTTATTTCATTCAGACCGCGGTAAAGAGTTTGATAATCGGTTATTAGCGGATTGTTTTAAGACATTTAATATCACGCATTCATTAAGCAAGAAAGGATGTCCTTATGACAATGCGGTAGCGGAAGCGACATTTAAAACAATTAAAACGGAATTTGTAAAAGGCCAACGTTTCAACTCAACGGCTGAGTTACAACGCGCTTTTTCGGCTTATGCCTATTGGTATAATCATAAACGATTACATTCTTCGTTAGGCTACTTGCCTCCCGTTGAATTTAAAAAACACTTACCCCTTAATTTTTTTGTTTGAAAATGTGTTGCCATTCCATATTTTATCATAACTTTATTATTCCTCATACTTATCTTCTTAAATTTATTGTTATAAAATAAATAGTTAATGTTGTTTTTAGTAATTTTAGCATAAAGTAGTATATAACTACGCTACCATATTTAGAATAAAAACTTCATTTTTCACCTATTTTTTTGTAAAGTTTTGTTAAGCTCCTTCTTTAATAAAAGATCATCCATTGCTCTAAATTTTTTAATAATATAAGATAATGAATCTATTACTTAAAATCACATATTTGCTTATTAATATTAAGACTTAATCATTAACCTTTACAGAAACATAATTAATACTTCCTATATTTTTGTATATCGCTATTTTAGATCCTAACAATAGCGAATAGACAACATCCATGACTTAATAGCATTTTTTTGCTATAGTAAACGCCATTTTATTTAATCTATAAGAGTTATAAGCTATGGAATCTATACCTAATTGCCCTGTTTGCCAATCTGAACACACTTATCATGATGGCAGCTTTTGTGTTTGCCCTGAATGTGCCCACGAATGGGATCCAAACGAGGCTGTGTCTTCTGATGTTGGATTACAGGTAAAAGATAGCAATGGTAATTTACTTGCTGATGGCGACGATATTATTTTGATTAAGGATCTAAAATTGAAAGGATCTTCAACGGTGCTGAAAAAAGGCGCTAAAGCCAAAGGCATTCGTTTAGTCGAAGGTGATCACGAAATCGACTGCAAAATTGATGGCATGAAAATTATGCTAAAAGCCTGCTTTGTAAAAAAAGCTTAGTTAACTATTTTATTAATGCTGATTTTATCAGCATTAATCTGTTTTAGTGTTAATTAATATAATCTATCATACAATAAACATACTTAGTTAGATTATTGTTTTCAATTAAGTATTTATTGTTTTTTTGAAGAATTTATTTCCCATAGCCACAAAAAATAAGTCAAGTTGAATAGGTAAATTAAATACGACTGTGTGATCAATTTATATCACCGAGTTAAATACCATAAAATACTAGAAATTCGCTCAAACATTTGTTCAAAAATAAATTCAGTAAATGCGGGTAGTGTTGTAATTAAATAAGTTAGCATGATTAGCCCTAAAAATAGGGTCGCTGGATAACCAACCACAAATATAGATAGCTGTGGCGTCATTCTGTTAAGTAGTCCTAATGATATATTGATGATTAATAGCAATGTCATTAAAGGAAGCGCTAACATGATCGCGTTGATAAATAATAGTTTGCTGACTTCAATTAATGCTAAGTATCCATTCGCTTGTAATGGCATTACTGCAATCGGAATAATATCAAAACTATTTGATATGCCGTATAACAACCATAAATGACCATCAAGACTGAGAAATATTAATAAAGCAATGATGTTAATTAAGCGTGATAATACTGATGTAGATGGACCGCCAATAGGGTCAAAAAAGGTCGCCATTCCTAGCCCCATTTGCATCCCTATTAATTCTCCTGAAAATCGCACTGTCATAAATGCCAACTGCATGGTAAAACCAATAAGTATTCCAATCATTATTTGTTGTGCAATAATCCATATTCCTATAAATGAGTATATTTTTATATTGTCATCAATATGTGGATGTGGCAGTACAATCGTAGTGAGTAGCGCTAGACCAATTTTAACTCGATTAGGCGTTTCCTTTTCGCCAAAAATGGGCGCTACCATGATCAACGCTAAGATACGAACAAAAGGGAAAAAATAGTCCCTAATCCAAGAAAAGAAATCGATATTAAATAAATTGTTGATATCAAATTCCATTACATTTAACGGGTTAAGTTAGGAATATCTGTAATAACGGTTTGGATATAGTCGATCATGGTTGATAGCATTGATGGCCCCAATATTATTAAAACCACAATGACCACTATGATCTTGGGAATAAATGATAATGTCATTTCGTTAATTTGCGTCGCAGCTTGTAATAAGCTAATGATTAACCCTGTTACTAATGCGGCTAATAATAACGGTCCAGCTAATGATGCCGCAACTTTTATCGCTTGTATGGCTAACGTGCTGATATATTCAGATGACATAGTGCGACTCAACTAAAAAAGCTTTGTGCTAATGATCCAAGTAATAAATGCCAACCATCTGCCAAGACAAATAACATTAATTTGAATGGTAATGATACTGTCGCTGGTGGCACCATCATCATTCCTAATGCCATAAGCGTGCTTGCTACCACTAGATCAATTACTAAGAATGGAATAAAAATTGTAAAACCAATTTGAAACGCTGTTTTTAATTCACTCACCACAAAAGCAGGAACTAATACTTTTAGGGGAACGTCTTCACGTGTTTGAATGTCGTTTTGATGAGACATGTTAACAAATAACGCTAGGTCATTTTCTCGCGTTTGGGTAAGCATAAATTCTTGTAATGGTTTAGTTGCTTTTGTTAATCCTTCTTGCATGGTGATTTGATTTTGTGAATATGGCACATACGCTTCTTGATAAATTTTATCAATGACTGGCGACATAATAAAAAATGTCATAAAAAGCGAAATTCCCAAAATAACTTGATTCGGTGGTGCCGATTGCGTACCTAGGGCATTACGTAACAGACCTAACACAATGATAATTCTTGTAAAACTGGTCATCAATAATAATATTGCTGGTATAAAAGTGAGCAATGTTAAAAAGACTAATGTTTCAACTGGTAACGACCAATTTTGCCCACCTGTTAGGGACTGATTTATGTTAGTTAAAGCTGAAGTTTCAGCATGGCTAGATAAGCTAAATAGCAATAAACTTAGCAAAATAGTTAAATTTAATCGCACTTGTTGTTACTCCTTTTTCACTTTTAAAGCGGATTGTAATATCTGTTGAAATGAGTTAATTTTCGTAAGATTTTTATCTGCTCCATTTTGCGAAAGTAACACTTTGGTTCTTTCTTCATTGATAGTATGTAACAATGTCATTTGTTGAGGAGTAACACCTACCACTAATAATTGGTTATCAACGTGAATAACCATAATACGTTCTTTAGGATTAATGTTATATGTGGCTTTGACATCAATCCATTGTTCGGTCGTTTTTTTCCAACCCATTCGTTTTGCGAGCCATCCTAGCAATAAAATAAAACCGATGATCACAATAAGCGTTAATCCCATTGACGATCCAATTTCGGTATAAATATTTAAATCAGAAGACGATGGCGATAAGGTATTAGTATTGGTTGCACCAACCATAGGTTGAATCAAATTAGGTTGCTTTATTGTCATTAACGGCTTAATCTTCTTACACGCTCTGATGGAGTAATAATATCGGTGATACGTACACCATAGTTATCGCCAACTACCACAATTTCGCCTTGAGCTATTAAATAACCGTTAATTAATATATCTAATGGTTCTCCTGCAAGCCCATCTAATGCAATTACCGAACCTTGGGTTAGATTTAATAGATCTTTAATAGCTATTTTTGTTCGACCAAGTTCAACGCTTAAATCAACAGGTATATCTAATATAAGATTAATATCTTGCTTTTTATCTTTTGTTTGTTGAGGAGATAATGTTTCAAAAATAGCCTCTTTAGTGATGAGTTCATCACTCATTACTTTTTCTTCTTGGTCTTCGCCGTTATTTGGTATAATGTCAGTCATTGAACACTCCCTCATTCAGTTGTTCTATCACAGGATTAATGACCTGTTCTACTTGAATTGCATACTGTTTATTTACTTTACCGTAATGGCCTTTTAATACCGGTACACCACCAACTGTTACATCTATATTTGTTGGTTTTTCAATTGTTAAAATATCATCAACTTTTAACGCTAACAGTTTTTCAACAGTTGTATGAATATGGGTAAAATTGGCAACTAATTCGACAGATGATTGTTTAATTCCAGTGGTTAATGAACTCATCCAGATATTATCGTCTTGATAAGTCTGTTCTTCGATAGGAGGCTTTATTAGCAACTCTTTGATTGGTTCAACCATAGAATAAGGGATACAAATGCAAAATGTCGCTTTGCTATGACCCACTTCGACTTTGAAGTTTGTTGTTAGCACAACATCATCAGGCGAACTGGTAATGTTGGTAAATTTGCTTTGCATTTCAGAGCGAATATATTCGGTTTCAATTGGGTATACATCAGCCCATGAATTTTGATAAATAACTAATGCTAATTCTAATACTCGTTTTATGATTTGCTGTTCGGTGTGGGTAAATTCTCGTCCTTGTGTTTTTATTTTAGTTGTATGCCCGTCTCCCCCAAATAATGAATCAACGATAATAAAGACTAATTCAGGCGAAAATGAAAATAAGCTTGAACCTCTTAATGGGTTAAGATGAACTAAATTTAAATGGTTTTCTGATGAAATATTAGAAAACTCCTCAAATGTTTGTGGTTCAATCGGCGATGCAACTACGTCAGCATTGCGACGCAATCGATTAAATAGCCCAATTCTAAACTGACGAGCAAAACGTTCATTAATGATTTCTAATGCGGTTAATCGTTCAGGAATAAAGCGATGTTTTACCGATAAATCATAAGGTTTAACATCAACCTTTTTACCAGAAGGTAACGAAAAAGAAGAAACATCAATACTGCTATCGTCACCATCGTTAACAAAACTATCAGATAGTTGTTCTGCAGCACTATTTTCATTTAAATCTGTTGTGGGCTCTATCTTATCGGGCATAGTAATCACCGTATAATAAAATCAGTAAATAGAACTTCATCAACTTTTACCCAATGTTTTGCGTCATATTGTCTTGATAAGGTATTTTTTATCTGCTCTTGTAAATCGATCTTCCCCGATTCTTGCTTTAGTTTGTTAACATGCTGTTTTGAAGTTAAAAGTAGTACGTCACTTCTTACTTCAGGTAAATAATCTAATAGCACTGTTCTTTGGTTTTCATCGGCGATACGCAAAACTATTCCAATATAAATAATTTTATTAGTTTCGATATTATCTTCTGAGACAGGTAATGAAATAGTAAACGGTTTTAATGTTAAAAATACCGGTGACGTAACTTCGGGTTCTTCTTGTGCTTTAGTTGTACTTTGTGAGTGATTTTGAAACCACAAATAGGCCGCAACACTTATCGCTAACAACGTAATAAGAATAAGGATCAGATTTAAAACACTTACTTTTTTTTTCGTGGTAGGCATATTTATTCTTGTCTCTATAAATTTAAAAAGATTTATAACCCATTAATTAGGTATAGTTACAAGAATAATAAATCATATTTTTTAAATTGATTTGAAGAATAGGCAACAAAACATTACCTATTTAAACGTTTCAATTGATTTAAAATATAAAATTGCTCAAAAAATAATAATCTTATTAGTTAGGCAAATATACTAAGTCTAGATTTAATTGATCGACTTTCAACTAGAGATTGCTCAATACTATCGTCTATTACATCAAGTGATACGACTTTCTGGGTTTGATTGCTTTTTGTTTGTTGCGGTGTATCAGATTGTTTTGAATCATTCATCATTGAAAAATCACCGATATTTGTTTGCTCTAGTGTAATACCTTGATCTTCTAATGATGTTCTTAAAAAAGGTAAAGCCGATTCTAACATACCTTTAACAGCACTATGTGCAGCCATCATATGAAGATTCATTTTATCATCATTCATTGCAAGCTTAATGTACATTGAGCCTAACTCTTGTGGATGTAATTTTATTTCGGCAGTTTGAATACCTTGACGATTAAACATGATAATTTGTTCAGTTAATGAAGTTTGCCACTGCATAATATTTTGTGTAGGTAAATTTATTGTCGCTGATCTTGCGCTAATACTAGTTTGTGATAATAGCTGGTTTTGTCCATTGGTATTGGCTAACAAAAATGGCTCTTGATTAGTAGCCATTTGTCCTTCATCATCGTAATTATTTATTAATTGGACTTGATTCATCACTACTTTCTGCATAAATTCACTAGCTTTATGCGATTCATTTTTTGAGTTAGCAAAATTATTAATATTATCTTTAATATTTGTCGTTCCTTTATCCACAGGTTTAGTTTTTATTCCTGTTTGTGATGTTACTTTATTAATTAAATCTTCACTGTCATAAATAGAAGTAAGTAAATGCGTTGCTTGCTCATCGATTACCACTTCTGATGATGATCCATCGAATAAATTAACATTTAATGTTTCAGTATTTTGATCTATTTTTATATCACTATCTTGTGCTATTGGTGTTTGTATATTAAAGGGATAAATTTCCGTAATTAATATTTCAACATTATGATCATTATCTTCTTGCGCATCATCGATACCTTTTAATTTGGCATTAACTGTTTTTTTATTATGTTCGGTTTGATTTTCACTTTGTTGTAATAATTGTTGAAAGCAATCATTACCATTATTCGTTAAATTGGTTTCAACAAGATCTGATTGATGAGAAACAGTAGGGTTCAATCCATTGATAAGATTAACATTCATTTAATACTCTCCTTGCTAATTGTAACTGCGCAAATTCATCTGTCAGTTTTTGCTGTAACCGATTTTGTCGTTGCAAATATTGGTTATACTGCTTATTTAATAGTGTGGTATATGTGTTTAAGCTTTTTTGTGATTGATTAAGCTGATTTGTAATTTGTTTTTGTTTAATATCTAACGATAACAATAGTTTTTTTTGTTGCTCAATACCTTGTTCAATTGAAGCAATAAACGATTTAAAATTGTTTAACTCGCTACCTTTAATACCTTCAAATAAGGCATTATTTAATTTTTGTTGATATTCAACATAATAATTATTTAAAACATTTAGCTGTGATTGTGCATTTTGATGATTTTCATTTGCTTTTTTTAGTTTTATCAAATTATCGTCTACCGACTTTTGCGCCAATTTTTTTAATGTTGAAAATGCAAGTTGCGAAGGATTTTTATTCATTATGATATTTCCCTAACGAGCTAATGGTGGCTCAACAATGGCCGCTAATTGTTGATAAGCGTCTTGATAACAGCAATGTTCATTAATACCTTGTTGTAAAAATTTTTGCATGGCAGGATATAGCGTTATTGCTCTGTCTAATAATGGATCTGTGCCAGATACATAAGCACCAACATTAATCAAATCACGGTTTCGTTGAAAAATTGAAAATAATTGTTTAAATAATCTAGATTTTTTTTCATCTTCAGGGGCAGTAAGATCTGTCATTACGCGACTGATTGAAGCTTCAATATCAATAGCTGGATAATGCCCTGATTCAGCAAGAGATCGAGATAAAACAATGTGTCCATCTAAAATTGCTCGGGCCGAATCTGCAATCGGATCTTGTTGATCATCACCTTCGGTTAATACTGTATAAAATGCAGTAATTGAGCCTTTCCCTTCTTCATCATTACCAGCTCTTTCAACTAATGCGGGTAGCTTTGCAAAGACTGATGGTGGGTAACCTTTAGTTGCTGGGGGTTCACCTATTGCTAAAGCAATTTCTCGTTGTGCCATAGCATAACGAGTTAAAGAGTCCATAATCAATAAAACGTTAAAACCTTTATCACGAAAGTTTTCAGCAATTTTTGTTACATATGCCGCTCCTTGTAAGCGTAATAATGGTGAAACATCCGCTGGTGCCGCTACAACAACCGCTCGAGCCAATCCTTCTTCGCCTAAAATATTTTCGATAAAGTCTTTAACTTCTCGACCTCGTTCACCAATCAACCCGACAACAATAATGTCCGCTTGCGTATAACGAGCCATCATGCCTAGTAAGACACTTTTACCAACCCCTGATCCAGCAAATAAGCCCATTCGTTGCCCTTTGCCAACCGTTAGCAAGGCATTTATAGCTCTGACACCAACATCAAGAACCTGATGAACAGGAGTCCGTTGTAGTGGATTGAGGGATTTATTGGCTAATCCAGCATACTCAATATGCTCAGGTAATGGTTTATCATCCAAGGGATTTCCCATAGCATCAACCACTCGACCTAATAATCCCATTCCCATAGGTAATACTTTATGATTAAAATGTGTTAGATCATATTGCTTAGTATAGACTCGTGCCCCTAATAAAATACCGTCAGTTGATTCAAATGGCATTAAGTAAAGTGTTTTATCACTAAATCCAACTACCTCACACTCAACGGGCTCAATTCGACCGTCGGTTTGTCGTTCAACCAAGCAGTTAGACCCCAAAGGTAACTTTAGTCCAATAGCTTCTAGCACAAGTCCCGATGCTTTAATCAATCTTCCATATTGGCGGATTAGTGATAGTGATTCAAGTTGTTGTGTAGCTTGGTCAATTTTATTTAGCCATTGTGCAGAATATCTCACGTTAATGATTGTCCTCTTTTAAGCTATCAGACATTATTTGCCAGTGTTGATCGATATTTGCATCAATTTCATTAGTTTCGGTAAATATCTTGCATCCACCCTGTTCTAGGTTAGAATCGGCAATAAGTTGCCAATGATGTTGACTGATTTCATCATTCAGCATGGGTTCTAACCACAGTAAATCAGCTGGATTAAGATGCAATGCAATAGGTTCAGACAAAACTGAGCACTGTTCAACTAATGTTTTTATGGTATAAATAAGCTGTTTTTGCTTAGCTTTGGGTATCGTGCCTACTGTTTTTTGCGCAGCAATCAATGCTAAATCAAGCAGTTTAGGAACAATTAATTCATCGATCTCGTTAATCGAATTTTGAAAATTAGCTATTAAATTAGCTATAGCTTGAACGGCATTTAATTTTTCTTCATTAAGTTGTTGTTCAATGAACTGGCGCCCTTCTTGCTCGCCAATTTGATAGCCTTCATCATAACCAGCCTGTTTACCTGCATTGAAACCTTCTTGTTGACCTAAATTAAAACCGTCCTGATAAGCCTGTTTTTTTACCTCTTCTTTTAATTGCTCTAACTGTTGTGCCTGATTTAACTCTGGTTCAATTACAACATTATCTATCTCGGTAGCAGTTAGTTCTGTTTCAGGATCATCAGTTCCAACGTTTATAGCAACTTCATTTTTACTTAATTTCGGTAATTCGGGTAAAGAGAAATCTTGAAAACTTAATGGTTCCCAATTTAATCTATCTGGCCGATTACACATATTCATCATCACCGCTACTTAGGATCACTTCACCACTTTCTGCTAATCGACGAGCAATAGCCAATATTTTTTTCTGTTCAGTTTCAACTTGAGATAAACGTACAGGAGGTCGATTTTCTAAATCTTCACGTAAGATAGATGCCGCTCGCTGTGACATGTTACTCAATAGTTTTTCTCGTAATTCAACCGATGCACCTTTCAATGCAATTATTAATATTTCATTATCGACTTCTTTAAGTAAGCGTTGAATACTTCTATCATCCACTTCAACAAGATTTTCAAATAAGAACATTTCATCAATAATTTTTTGGGTTAACTCGCCATCATAATCACGCAATGCATTAATAACTTGCTCTTCTTGCTGCGTTTTCATTAAGTTAATAATTTCTGCCGCAGTACGTATACCACCAAGATTATTAAGTTTGATATTTTGACCATGTAGTAAAGTCGATAATGAAGTTGAGAGTAATTGAAGTGCAGAAGGCTCTACTCCTCCAAAAGTTGCAATACGTAACATGACATCGTTTCGTAATTCATCATCAAATAGATTTAGAATTTCTGCCGCTAAATCACGATTTAGATGAACTAAAATAGTTGCAATAATTTGTGGATGTTCTTTTTTGACCAAATCAACTGCTCTTGTAGCATCGACATAGTTGAGCATTTCAAGACCATCGGTTGCTTCTTCTTTTCCTGTATCTAATAATTCATCCAGTAAACGTTCGGCTTTTTCACTACCAAGAGATCGACCCAATATTGTACGTAAGTAACCATCTGGATCGGTATTTAAAACAGCGCATTCTTCAAGAGCAACTTGGCACTCGTTAAGTATACCTTTCAACTGTTCTTGCGAAAATTGAGGTAATGACATCATCGCACTACTAATTTGTTGCACTTCTTTATGGTTAAGATGTTGCATAACTTGTGCCGCTAACCCTTCACCTAACACCATTAAAATCGCAGCTACTTTTTGAGATTCACTTAATATCATTGCTCAGTGTCCTCCTTATTTATCCAATTACGAATAATTAGTGCCATTACACGCGGTTCTTTTTCAACAATTTTCCGTATATGCTGTTGTTGTTGCGTATTATCTTCAAATATTTTTTGCTGTTGTTTACTGTGAGCTTTATAATCTAACTTATCGTCTACGGTAGATTGAGAAACTAATGATTCTCCATTATCAATAAAGAATTTACGTTGTAATTTTATCCATACCGAACGTAAAACCTTACGCCACGCAAACCATAAAATAATAATATAAATTAGATACTTAATTACTGTTTTAGCAGAATCATAAAATTCAGGAGTTTTCCAAAATGCCATATTATCGTTGTCATCAAGTGTTTGATCGGTAAATTTCAAATTTGCAACAGTCAAGCTATCACCACGTAAATCAGAAAAACCCATTGCCTGACGGGCTAATGCTTCAATATTTTTCAGTTCATCACTATCTAGCTTTACCCATTGCTCAGTTATGGAAGATGACTTGTTTTTGTCATTGTCATTGTCATTATCACTGTCAACATCCTCAGATTTAACATTATCTGGCTCGGTTGTAACAAATTTATAATTCACCAAAACAGCAACCGATAAACGTTTAATACGACCTTCAGGTATTTGACTGTGTATAACCTTTCTATTTACTTCAAAATTAACGGTATTATTTGATTGCAAGCTGTAATTTCCTTGCTTATCGTGTTTTTCAGTCGATTCTTGTTCATCGATTGGCGCGCTAGATGCAGGTACAGGTTGATTAGACAACGCTCCTGGCACACCACCTACACCATAGCTTTTAGCTGATTGACGATTTTCTACTTGTTGCTTACTGCGAATAGTTTGATTAGCAATATCACTATTAGGATCATAAGTTTCTGATGTTGATTCTTGTCGACTGAAATCAATATCAGCATTCACTTGTACCTTGACATTATTTTTACCCAAAATTGGCGTGATAATTTTTTCTACTCGTTCACGAATATTATTTTCAATTCGCTCACCAAATTCGAGTTGAGCAACATTTGTGTTTCTATCACGATAACCTTCACCAGTTAACAGGTGACCATGCTGATCGATAATGGTCACTTTATCTGCTTGTAATTCTGGCACACTACTAGAAATTAAATGGATAATGGCATCGATTTGACCTTGTGATAACGATCGCCCAGGAAATAACGTTAATGCCACCGATGCTGAAGGAGATTTCCTTTCCCTGACAAATAAAGAAGGTTTAGGCATTGCTAAATGCACTCTAGCATCATCAATACTACTGATGATGGATATTGTTCGGGATAATTCGCCTTCTAAAGCTCGTTGATAATTTATTTGTTCATTGAATTGGCTCATACCAAAACTTTCTTTGTCGAGCAATTCAAAACCAACTGCCCCACCTTTTGGTAAACCCTGCTGAGCAATACGTAATCGGGTATCGTAAACTTTATCTTGCGGAATTAAGATTGTGGAACCAGAAGACGAAAATTGATAAGGAATATTCATCTTATCAAGTTGGCTAATAATTTCACCACCATCTTTATCATTTAAATTACTGAATAAAACTGCATAAGACTCATCTTTAGCCCATAAATAAATAAAACTAATAATGGCTATTATAATTACAGCTGCAATTAACAATGCCATTTTGGTGTTTTGTTTTAGTTGATTTATAAAAGGCAACTTATTTAATATTGATTCACCTTTATTATTGACTGTTTGACTAGCCATTGGCACCCTGACTCTAAACTATTTAGATTAACTCTGTTCGTTATTATCCATGTATTTAAAAAATTCAATGGCGAGAAAAGCGTGCACTTTTTCCCTTACTTATACCCTTTGTTTTTTTATTTATATGTTAAATTTAGCCATACAGTAACAAAAGAGCTAAAAAGCAGTTATCAAAATGAATACAATCAATACATTCAATCCAATTGAGCTAACTGATTTAAATAAATCAACGTCAATATCTCCAAAAACGCATTTTGCAGATAAAAACTTTGTTTCAGAATTAAAAACCGCTTTAGATAACATCAGTCAAATACAAATACAGGCAAATAATGAAGCAAAAGCTTTTGAAATGGGAGATGCAAATATTTCATTGAATGAAGTCATGGTTAATATGCAAAAATCATCGGTTTCATTGCAGTTTGGTATTCAAGTACGCAATAAACTAGTTGCTGCTTATCAAGACATTATGAATATGAATGTTTAATTCATAGCCTCTATTAGATAATAAATAAAAAGAGATATTTTTTGTGTGGTTGTTTTATGTATGATTATTTATTCTGGCATAAAATAATATATTTAATCAACACAGTAATAGATTTTTATGGCCTTATTATGAAAAATAAGGCCCGAATCAAACGCTTCTAAAATTTATACTAAACTCGCAATTTTTTGGTAGTTTCCTAATTTGTTATGATAATCAACATGTTTACCTATTAAACCTCTAAGCTGAGAATGACGAGTAATCATTAATTGGGTTAACTGCTGCTGATAGCTAAGTATATTTTTGATATACATTCTAATCATGTCTTGATGTTGCAATGGTAAGTTTTCAATTTTTGCAAAATCATCAACCAACATAATACCTTTCGATAATTGAAGGTATTTTGCCTGCCAACTCAACAATAAGTCCCATTTTTCATTCTGTGCATTAACCAACATTTGTTCCACAACATAGTTGAATTGTTCGTATTGTTCTAATAAGTTATTTCCTTGCATAATCATCCTTTTTTACTTAGCTATCTCACGCCACGACTCAGCAATATTGTTAAGTAAATCGAAACAAGTCTGTAATTTTTCTTGATCATTATGTAAATTAGCCAATAACAATTGTTGGCTAATATAGTGATATAAACGATCTAAATTTTCGGCAATTTCACCGCCTTTTTCTAAATCTAGACAGCTTTTAAGACCATTATCAACAATATTAATCGCTTTAGAAATTGCGTTACCTTTACCAACAATATTGCCTTTTTGAATATATAAGCTAGCCAATTTAATGGCGTTAAGTGCACCATCAAATAATAAGACAATCAATTGATGGGGAGACGCTTGACTAATACGTGTTTCTAAATTCACTTGCTCATAAGCATGAGATCCCATTTTATACATTACTATTCTCTATTTTTTTAAATTTGCCATCATATCAAATTGGGTAGTTAAATAATTACTCATACTATCTAATGAGTTGATTAAAATATCCAATTTAGTAAATTGAACTCGGTAACGCTCAATAGTTTGCTCAATAGAACTGCTTACTTGTTCATGCCGTTTATCTAATGATTTTAAGGTAGAATTTAAGCCATTGGTTGCTGAATCAATCATGCCATCACTATCAATAAACCCTCTCACTTTGGAAAAAATTTCATTAGCAATACCCGTTGTTTTACCATCACCAGTAAATAATATTGCCACCGCTTCACTGTTTTCACTGAGTGCTTTTTGTAGCTCGCTTTCTTTAATCGTTAACATGCCATTTTTGTCCATGTTAATGCCGATTTGAGCTAAAACAGAAAATTCTCCGTCTTGCCCTTTGGCAAATATTGAGCGGATACTTTGATCTATATTACGTAATGTTGAATCCCCAATAAGTGGACCATTATTGCTATTTAGTTCTTTTGAATTTGTCTCTTCTGCGGTGAATTTTGTTAATGTTGATATTGTTGTTTGTAATTGATTAAATGCCTCGACCCATTCTTTAATGGCTTCTTCCACTTTTTCATTATCCGCTGTTATAGCAAGATTCTGACTAATTGTTGTGGTCTGTTTTAATGTAATATCCACACCTTGAACCACATCTTTAACAGTATTAGAATTACTAGTTATGGCAATACCATTAAACGAAAATTTAGCATCTTGCGCTTTTGCAACTTCATTCATATGACTATTGCTGGGTTGATTAATATCAAATCCAATAACATTATTTAACATTTCGTCATCTGATGAAATAGACGTAATACTTTGTTGTTCACCTGTTTCTTTCGATGTGATGACTAATTGATAACCATCTGCTCCAGAACGAATAATGGCAGCATTCATTGTTGAAGGGCTGGTTGTTCCATCTTCATTAGTAACTTTGGTATTATTAATGGCATTTGCTATTGATTGCAAAGATGTCTCATCCTGAGATAAGGTTACATCAAGTTTTTGACCATTAGCTTGTTCAATCGTAATAGTTCGCGTTTGGTTATCATTACCTAACTTAGCATTTTTATCATTGATCGTCGATGTAGCAATACCATGAGATGTCGCTAATTGATCAACTGTCACTGTATAATTACCTAATGCTGCTTTGCTATTTGCTTTTACCAAAAAATAATTGTCATTTCCTGTTGCTATTCGGCTTTGAAAAAGCTCTTTTTTTTGAAGTTTTTCCGTTGCAGTATTAAATGTTGTTAATGCACTTTTTAATTTACCAAAACCACTAATTTTCGCATTAATTGCTTTTTGTTGCGTTGTAATTGGGGTTAAACGTGTTTTTTCAGCCACTTCTAGTTGATCTAAAATACCATTAAGATCGATTCCAGAACCAATGCCTAATGCGCTCATTGCCATGATTTAATCTACCTATAACAATTATTCAATATTGTTTATATCGGCTGACAATTAAAAAAATTTAGTCTTCTTTTAAATATTTATTTAATAAATTGATAACAATCTATTTTTTTGAATAAAAAATCATTGGGAAATTTTAAAAAAAAATAACAATATGATTTATTTAATAATATTATTTTAATTTGCAACTAAACTGCTGCTATAAAAAAATAATCATCAAAAATATTAAAGTTCCCTATTTTGTTACCGATAAGTTATTTGCCAGCAAGAATATTGAATTAAATTTAAATATCTTGTTGATTTTAATATTTATATTATTGGAGAAAAAAATGGCACAAGTAATTAATACAAATACAATGTCTTTAATGGCAAAAAATAACCTTAACAATTCTCAAAGCGTTCTTAGTACTTCTATTGAGCGCCTTTCATCAGGTATGCGTATTAATAGCGCAAAAGATGATGCAGCAGGTCAAGCAATTGCTAACCGTTTTTCATCAAACATCAAAGGATTAACACAAGCTGCTCGTAATGCAAATGATGGGATTTCACTTGCACAAACTACTGAAGGCGCATTAAACGAAATCAACAACAACGTACAACGTATTCGTGAATTAACTGTTCAAGCGGCAAATGGTACCAACTCTGAAAGTGATTTAGTATCAATTCAAAATGAAATTGATCAACGTCTAGATGAGATTGATCGTGTTTCTAAACAAACTGATTTCAATGGTTCTAAAGTATTATCTGAAGATAAAACACTTAAAATTCAAGTAGGTGCAAATGACGGCGAAACCATTGAAATCAATTTGAAAAAAATTGATAGCACTGAACTTGGTTTAAATGCATTTAATGTATCTGATTCACCAACAGCAGATCCATTAAAAACAATTGATACTGCACTATCAAAAATTGATGCATTACGAGGACAACTTGGTGCGGTGCAAAATCGTTTCGAATCAACAGTAACCAACATTAACAATACTGTAAATAACCTAAGTTCTGCACGTAGCCGTATTGAAGATGCGGATTATGCAACAGAAGTATCAAACATGACTCGAGGTCAAATTTTACAACAAGCAGGTACTTCAGTATTAGCACAAGCTAACCAAGTACCTCAATCTGTACTTTCTTTATTACAATAATTCTATTTTGATTTTTAGTTATTTTAACTCTGTCATATAGTCATGATAGCCATAACGGCATTTTATAATGCGGTTATGGCTAATAATGATAATTAGCTATTTTTTAGCCCTTTATTCAACCCATTAAATTTGCTAACCATCGTCATAATAATGTTAGACATTTTTTTTAACATTGGTTCAAAAATGGATGATAGCTTATATAACTCACGCGGTGTAATTCACCAAATCGATTGGCAGCAATATATTCATTTGGTGCGTAATGAAGCTTTAAAATTAGCAGTTCGTTTACCTGCAACAGTCGAGCTTGATGATTTATTACAAGTTGGCTATATCGGTTTATTAGACACTATAAAACGTTATGACTCATCTCAAGGCAGTGCTTTTGCTACATTTGCCATACCAAGAATTAAAGGTGCAATGCTTGATGAGTTACGTAGCCGAGATTGGTTACCAAGACAAACTCGTAAAAAAATTAGAGATGTTACAACTGCAATTAATGAATTAGAACAGAAGTTAGGTGCACCCCCTAGCGATTATCAGATTGCTAAATACTTAGAATTACCTATAAGCGAATACCGAAAAATTTTATTAGATTCAAATAATAGCCAAATATGTTCGTATGATGAAATTCATAAAAAACTGGGTGATAACATTGATACCATTATTAAATGTGATGAAGATAATAATCCTTTTTCAGCGCTAATAGATGAGGAAATTCGTAACACAATTATTCAACAAATAGAAAGACTACCTGAAAAGGAAAAACTTGTTTTATCGCTTTATTACCAAGAAGATCTCAATTTAAAAGAGATTGGTAAAGTAATGAATATCAGTGAATCAAGAGTAAGCCAATTACATAGCCAAGCGATCAAAAGAATACAAAGTAAAGTTAATTTTTAGAAAATATAAAAAGGCAATTAAAATAAAGTGTAATTAAAAGAAAAAATAATTGAAATTATTTTTTTATTGACCTTTTGCATTTAAAAATGTAATTTTAAGCAAAAAAAAACTAATGCTATTTAATTTTACTAGTTGTTCGTTTTTTTATGCGAAACAAAACAAATATGAATTGGTGACTAAATTGGGAAATTTATTAGATGACGATATTCTTAAATGTATACATCATTTGAATCTATCAACACTACTATTAAGCCAGAAAATGATTGAAAAAGATAAAGTTATGGCAATGTATCGATTAGGTATTGACGAAGAAACTGCTGACATACTTAGCCGTTTAAACACATCTCAAATGTTGATTCTATCAGAAACAAATCAATTAACTTTTCAGTTGCGATTTGAAAATGCTGAAATGATGAAAAAACTTACTGAAGAATCTCGCATTGGTGATATTAAACAGATGCATACAGGAATTCTTTTATCAAGTTTGCTATTAGATTCAATCAATAAGTAGCTAAGGAACTAAGATGACAAGTACAAGTATTATTCAAAAATATGAGGAAACTCAACTCGCTATCAAATTGATTTCCCTAGGTGGAAGAATTCAAATGCTGGAAAGTGAAACCAACTTAAGTCGAAATAAACTTATCAAGCTTTATAAAGAGATTCAAGGTTGTCCTCCACCTAAAGGTCTATTACCATTTTCAACCTCGTGGTTTATGACATGGGAACCGAATATCCATGCGAGTATTTTTTATAACGCATACTCTTATTTAGTTAAAAATGGTCTAAAATCAGGCATTCAAACTATCTTAAAAGCTTATCAACTTTATTTAGAGCAATGCCAATTTTTATCACATAAGGATAAACCTGTTTTAGGATTAACCAGAGCGTGGATATTAGTCAAATTTGTCGAAAAGAAAATAATGCAACAATCATGTTGTAACACATGTCGTGGACGTTTTATTACACACGCTTATCATCCGCAAAATACTTTTACTTGCAGTTTATGTCAGCCTCCATCAAGGGCAGATAAGAATAATAAAACACAAAAAGAAAACGACGAAAAATGCATGAAAGTGTTATCGAAACCAAGTTATTTAAATTTATCAGTTGCCAAACAGATCACTGCTTAAATAAATATTAAAGCAATTCAGCCGTTATTTTATGGAGAAAGAAGAAAGTCAATGCTAATAGTTATAGGATATATCGTAGTGATCGCTTCGGCGCTACTTGGCTATGTACTCAGTGGTGGTTATTTAGCCGTACTATTTCAGCCACTCGAATTGCTAATTATTGGTGGTGCTGCTATAGGCGCTTTTATTGTTAGTAATGAACAAAAAACAATAAAAGCCACACTTAAGTCTTTAGGTCAATTGTTTAAAACATCCAAATATAATAAGAATCTATATTTAACACTCATTAATTTTATGTATACCATTTTGACGAAGATTCGCCAAAGTGGAGGGCTATCCATTGAATCAGATATTGATAATCCGCATGAAAGTGAATTATTTAAACAATATCCACTTATTTTAGCTAATCCAAGAATTTGTGATTTTATCACTGATTACTTACGTCTTATGATTAGTGGCAATATGGATGTATTTGAAATAGAAACACTGATGAGTGAAGAAATTGAAACATTTGTCCACGAACTTGAAAAACCTGTAGATGCCATTTCAGGAATTGGTGATGGCCTACCTGCATTTGGGATCGTCGCTGCTGTAATGGGCGTAATTAATACACTTGCTCAAGCTGATAGACCAGCAAGTGAACTCGGTGAGCTTATCGCTCATGCTATGGTTGGGACTTTTTTAGGAATTTTGCTTGCTTATGGTTTTGTTTCGCCATTAGCTGCTTTATTAAAACAAAGAAACGCCGATACAGTGAAAGTTCTAGAATGTACCAAAGTAATACTTATTGCCAGCATGCATGATTATGCGCCACAAATTTGTATTGAATTTGGGCGAAAAACGTTATTTTCTCATGAAAGGCCATCATTCTTTGAATTAGAAAAATACATACAAGAAGTTAAAGACAAAAAATCTAATCCAAATGAAAATAAAGAATAATGAAAGATAAATCTGTAAGAATAATTATAAAGAAAAAATCAGGGCATGGTGGTGGACATCATGGCGGTTCGTGGAAAATCGCTTATGCCGACTTTATGACCGCAATGATGGCGTTATTTTTAGTCATGTGGTTAATTTCTACATCTACCCCTCAAGAATTGAAAGGGATTGCTGAATACTTTAGAACCCCTTTAATTCTTGGCTACAATGGTGGTAAAAATATTAGCGATAGTGAAAGTCCGATTCCTGGTGGTGGTGATGATGTTAGTAAACAACTTGGTGAAGAAAAGAGCTATCATTCTACCCTATCACAGAATGAAGTTGAGAAACAGCAACTTGAAAAAATACAGATGATTGAAGCGGCACGTAAAATTTATGATATTTTTGAAATTGATGAACGTCTAAAGAAATTAGCTCCTAATCTTATTATTGAATTAACTGAAATGGGGTTACGGATTCAAATTTTAGCTTCAGATGATAAACCCATGTTTGATGTTGGTAGTACAACCATTGATCCTAATATGCAAGAAATTCTGCATGCATTAGCGCCAATTATCAATTCTTTACCAAATAAAATCACTTTGTCAGGCCATACTGATGAACGCCAATATACAACAGGTGATAGAGGATATAGCAATTGGGAACTATCTGCAGATAGAGCTAATTCGTCAAGAAGAGAGCTTATAGCTGGTGGGTTAGACTCAAATAAAATTATTCGAATTATTGCACTTGCCGATACAGTCAATTTAAACAATCCTAACTATAGTAAAGATGCTAATCGCCGTATCAGTATCTTAATTTTGAATAAAATAGCACAGCAGTATATTGAAGAAGAAAATAACATGACCGGAACCGATTTTTTAAGACAATCACAACGGACTAAATCAGAATAAATTCATTTTTGAAAAAATGAATTTATTTGAAAACTTTTTTAAAACACGCATAACAATTATTAAAGTTTTGTGAATTTAACCCGATATAAAAAAGACTTATTTTAATTGATATTATGAACTCAAACTATATTGAGAGGATTTTATGGCGAATTCATTAATGAATACTGGTATTAGTGGGTTAAATGCAGCACAAAATATGCTGAATGTAATAAGCAATAATATTAGTAATGCTCATACAACTGGTTACAATCGTCAACAACAAATTTTACGCCAAGCAAATGGAACTCAGCATAGTTTTGGGTTTGTCGGTAACGGTGTTTGTGTATCATCTGTTAATCGCGCTTTTAATAATTTTGTTGTAGGACAACTACGACAATCACAATCACAAAATGGTTCTATCAAGGCTTATTATAATGAATTATCTAAAGTAGATAATCTGTTAGCAGAGAATGACAATAGTATTTCATCTCAAATCAATAATCTTTTTGCCAGTTTAAATAAACTTGCATCAAATGCTAGTGATGCATCGACAAAACAAACTGTTATTAGTGATCTGACATCTTTAACTAGCCAATTTAATAAAACAGAAACAAATTTAAAGAACCAAATTGCCAACGTTAATACTGAATTAAATAGTAATGTTGATAAAGTTAATACCTATACTCAACAAATTGCCGAACTGAATCAAAAAATATCACAACTACAGTCGGTAGGCGGTGGAAATGAACCTAATGCATTACTTGACCAACGCGATCAGTTAGTCAATGAATTAAGCGAAATCATTGGCATTACCGTTACTGAACAAAATGGACAATATAATCTTTCGCTCGCTAATGGTTTAAATTTAGTTCAAGGCTCTTCTATTAACTTATTATCAGTACAACCTTCAACAGATGATCCTTCTTTAAATACTATTATTTATACTCACCCTTCAGGTGCAACACAAGAATTGACAAGCCAAAACATTACATCAGGTACGTTACACGGCTTATTAACCTTTCGTGATGGACCATTAACCGAAGCCCGCAATCAACTAGGCTTAATTGCATTAAATTTAGCGGAACGTTTTAATGAAGTGCATATGTCGGGTATTGATATTAATGGTAATCAAGGTGAAAAGTTGTTTGATTACAATCATCCTAGTTGTGTCACAAATACTAAAAACCAAGGTAATGCTTCAGCCAAAATTGAGTTTAATGCTTTGAATGAAGTAAAAGCTTCTGATTATAAAATAGAATTTGATGGCAATAATTGGATCGCCACAAGATTATCTGATCATCAGCTAATTACTCCAGAAATCAAAGATGGTAAATTGTTTTTTGATGGACTGACCATTGAGATAAGTGGTAATGCGGTTAATGGAGATTCGTTTATCATAAAACCTGTTGCCGATATTGCTTCGTCATTACAACTGCTAGTGAAAGATGTAAATAAACTAGCAACAGGTATTAACGATGAAGAAAATGGTGCTGGTGATAATCGCAATGTAACCAAATTATTAGAAATCCAACATGAAAAACTTGTTAATGGTACAACAACATTAAAAAGTGCTTATACCCGCTTAACTAACTATATTGGTAGTGAAACTCAAACAGCAAAAATTTCTGCTCAATCAAGCAAAAATATAACTCAGCAAATTTATGAACAAAATCAATCGATTTCAGGGGTTAATATTGAAGAAGAGTATATCTCTATGCAGGTTTATATGCAGTATTACCAAGCAAATGCCAAAGTGATTGATGCGGCAACAACACTATTTGATACCATTTTAGGTTTAACTAAATGATTAAAGGATAAAAAATGCGCCTTAGCACAAACTCAATTTATCAAAAAAACTTAAACAGTATTTTAAACACCAACAGCAAATGGCAAAAATCGGGGTTGCATTTGGCAACAGGTAAAAAGATTTTAACTCCTTCTGATGATCCAATGGGAGCATCACAATCATTAATAATAAAGCAAGCGCAAGCACAAAATGAACAGTTTCAAGCAACACGCGAAAATGCCGATAAATCACTTAGTCGCCAAGATACGATCTTATCGGAAGCCAATACTGTTATCCAAACAATTCAGGAAACATTGGTCTATGCATCAAATGAAACATTAAATGAAGAAAATAGACTCGATCTTGCTAATAAATTACAAAGTTTAAAAGATCAACTTTTATCATTAGCTAATGCAAAAGACACCAATGGTAACTATCTTTTTGCTGGTAAGAAAAACGATACACCTCCTTTTGTTATGAATGAATCAGGTGAAGTGAGTTACGTAGGCGGTACAACTTCTATCAATGTATTAATCGATGACTCGCGAGAAATATCGCTAAGTTTTACAGGTATTCAAGTATTTATGACTGGCTCAAATGTTAAAGAATCTGATGGTTCACCAGCAGAAAGTAACATATTTGCAAGTATTGATTATGCAATTGAGGCATTAAAAATAGATCTAGATTATGATAATGATGATACCGTTGAACAATTTAGATCTGGGTTGTCAAAAGCACGTCATGGAGTAGACAATTCTTTTAATAATATTTCGACACTTAGAGCAGAAGGCGGCTCGGTATTATCCGAAATTGATAGATTAACCACATTGGGTAAAACATTAGATATTGAATTTCAAACTCAAATCAGCCAACTTGAAGACGTCGATTGGTACGAAGCCATTTCAGAATATGTAATGCTACAAGCTAATTTACAAGCTGCACAATATACCTTTATGACTATGCAAAGTATGTCACTGTTTCAAATGAAATAAGGTTTTGTAATCTAATTTTACTTAAGCAATGTTTTTTTACTCTAAGTCGTGAATCGCCTCAAACTATTCATCCCATCCAAAGGAGGTTTACCGCCTCCTTTTTTATTATTGCTAAAAAGTTTCAAAAACAATGTCATTATGCAATATAAACCATCAATTTAAACGAGTGACGCTTAATTATAAAAAATTCAATAAAATCAATGCTCTACCTGAAAGTTTTTTGTTGATTTATTTCTTATTTAATCCATAATTATTTGTTTTTAAAATTAATTTTATGATATTTTTACTAGCAAAATATTGGGCATTGTATTCAAACCGAGTGATCCTATTATTAATTAAACGCAATTTTCCTAAATCCTGATACAGTGGTTAACTGATTATTTTTTGCAATTTTTTCAATACGACCAATGATTTGAATAAGCTTATCACTATAATTTGGATCAGTTGCGTAATGTGCAGCTTGTAATTCTTTAGCAGCTGTTCTGGCATCAGGAGCTTTAATAACTGCATGATAACGAGGACTTTTAGTTAATAAATTGAGGTAGTCGGTTAATGCATGATGTTTACTATTATAGACTCTAAAATTATCTTCAATTTTCATCATTTTATTATTAACAAATTCATGTGTGGTTAAACGAGTTGAATTGCCATTCCATGATGATGTTGCTTTGACACCAAAATAATTGTGGCTTGATTGATTATTAGCGGTTTTAATTTGCTTTTGCCCCCACCCAGTTTCTAGTGCTGCTTGGGCAATAATAACCTCATACGGAATACCAGATTTTTTAGCAGCTTGCCTAGCTGGCTCTAGCCATTCCATAACAAATTTTGTGACATAATCTTCGTTTACATTATCAAATTGTGTTTTTGATATTGCCTCGTTATGTTTAATTTCAGCTGCTTTGTTAGCATTATAGTTACGATATAGTATTTGCCCTAGCGCTTCAGGCGATAAATTAGGTGATGCATTACTAAATAAAGATTGAGCTAATTGCAGATTTTGCTGAGTATTGGTTGTATTAGATTGTAGGTTAACATTAATTGATGGTGAAACTTTATTAGTTAACTGTTTAATAAGCATATCTGCTAATCCAAATCCTTTACCCGCTGCTTGCTGTGTAATTTGTTGGTCAAACATTGAAGTAAATAGTTGTGTAGCAGACTGGCTAAATAAACCACTCTCAGGTACAGCCTTTCGCATACTTTGCATCATCATATTAATAAATAATGACTCAAACTGCTGAGCAACTTGCTTAATACCTTCAGCAGAGCCATTAACTACATTTCGCTTTAATTGATTAATATCCGAAAAATCATAAGCGAAACGATTCAAAGATTGTCCAATTTTATTATTCATAAAGTCTTTTTTTAGATAGTTTCTAAGGAGGCATGTAAACAACCAGCTGTTTTTAGCGCTTCAAGTATTGACATTAATTCTGTAGGATTAGCACCTAATACATTTAGCGAATTAATCACATGATTTAAATCAGCGCTAGAGGATATATTGTGTAAAGCCCCTCCTTCTTGTGCAACGCTAACTTGATTATCTGGTGTAACGGTTGTTGTACCTCCTGCTAATGGAGTGTTGGGTTGACTTACCTTTAATTTGTTATTTACCACAACAGATAAATTACCATGTGCAACCGCACAATTATCTAATTTAACCTTTTGATTCATAACTACAACACCGGTTCTAGTATTTATAACGACTTTTGCTGAAACTGGCGTAGCACTAATTTCAAGATTTTGTATTCGTGAAAGCAGTTGTACTCGTGCACTACTTTCTTTTGGCATATGTAATGCTATCGTTGTACCATCTAATGCTACTGCAGTATTTTTTTGTAACCTATTAATTGCATTAGATATTTTCAATGCTTGAGTGAAATCAAATTGATTAAGGTGTAAATGGATAATATTTTGTTCATCTAAACGAGTTGCAAGCTCTCTTTCTATGGTTGCACCATTAGGTATGGTTGCCCCTGCAGTTTGATTCACACTTACACTGCTACCTTTACTACTTGCACCCATTCCACCTACAAAAAGGTTACCTTGCGCAATAGCATATACTTGATTATCGACACCTTTTAGTGGCGTCATAATCAATGTGCCTCCACGCAAGCTTTTTGCATTACCGAGCGAGGATACCACCACATCAATTTGTTGCCCTACTCGAGAATAAGAAGGTAATTTAGCCGTAACCATAACAGCAGCAACATTTTTTAATTGCATATTGCTCCCAGACGGTACGGTAATACCTAATTGAGATAACATGTTAGTAATACTTTGAATGGTAAAAGGTGTTTGTGATGTTTGATCACCTGTACCATCAAGACCGACAACAATACCATATCCAACCAAGGCATTTTCTCTTACACCTTGAATGGTGACTAAATCGCGGATACGTTCAGCATGGCTCGCTGGTATCACTAATACCATCATAAAGACAAAATAAACAAAAATACGCAATTTTTTTAACATAATGATACTCGTTAAAAAGGGGAAAGATTTAAAAATAGGCGCTGTAACCAACCCATCGTTTGGGCTTCATCAATGTATCCATTACCAACATACTCAATTCGAGCGTCAGCAACTTGTGTTGAGATAACAGTGTTATTTCCACTAATTGTTCTTGGATTAACTACCCCAAAAAAACGGATAAACTCGGTACCTTGATTAATCGCAATCTGTTTTTCACCAATCACTTTTAAATTACCATTGATCATGACATCCTGAACCGTGACGGTGATTGTGCCACTAAAGGTATTTTTAGCGTTAGCCCCGCCTGATCCCTTAAAATCATTATTTCCAGACATTTCAGTACTAGCTTTACCTCGACCGACTAACCCATCAAGAAATTTAGGTATCGTTTTTACCCCTAGATCCACTGAACCATTTCGTCCTGCATTAATCGATGAACTTTTACTAGCACTGACATTTTCTTGTAAAACAATGGTTAATACATCGCCAACATTACGCGGGCGACGATCTTCAAACATTGGTTGGTAACCATAGCTACTAGGCTGAGCAGCTTGATAAATTGAACCTGTCGTATTTACATTGTCTGGCAATTTGGGGACAACACTTGTTTCACCTTCAACTAAAGGCTTTTTAGGCAATTGTGCACAGCCACTGAAAAAAAATGCTATTAAAATATAAAAATATCTCATTACCTTTAGCATATTGTTAACTTTACAGTTGATTTAAACGTTGTAGCATTTGATCAGAGGTTGATATTGCTTTGCTGTTAATTTCGTAAGCACGTTGAACTTGAATCATATTCACTAGTTCTTCAGCAACATTAACGTTAGATGTTTCGGTATAGCCTTGATATAAAAGCCCTGCACCGTTTAGCCCTGGCGTATTTTCCGTTGGCGCACCTGAACTTTCGGTTTCTAAGTAAAGATTTTCCCCCATACTTTCAAGTCCAGCATCATTAATGAAAGTATGTAAAGTTAGTTGCCCAACTTGGACTTGTGTTGATTGATTAGCTAATGTCACATTTACTACACCATCGCGCGCTACCGTCATTTTGATTGCATTGGATGGAATACTAATTGTTGGTTGAATTTCGTATCCTGCTGCAGTCACCAATTGACCATTTTGATTGACTTGAAAAGCACCACTACGAGTATAAGCTTGTGTACCATCGGGTAATAAAACTTGGAAAAAACCTTGCCCATTAATAGCAATATCACTACTGTTATCAGTTGCCTCTAAATTACCTTGGCTATGAATTCGTTCTGTCGCAACAGGGCGAACTCCTGTACCAATCTGTAACCCAGAAGGTAATGTTGTTTGCTCAGATGATTGTGCTCCAGGTTGGCGAACAGTTTGGTATAATAAGTCTTCAAATACCGCTCTTTGTTTTTTAAAACCATTGGTACTAACATTGGCTAAATTATTGGAAATAATATCCATATTCATTTGTTGTGCCGTTAAGCCTGTTTTGGCAATCCATAATGATTTAATCATTGTTATTCCTGTCTAATGTATTGATAAATTTAAGTTAAAGATAAAATTTGGTTTGCTTTTTGTGCATTTTCATCAGCAGTAATAATTTCTTTCATTTGCATTTCAAACTGGCGAGCATGACTAATTAAATCAACCATAGCCGTAACAGGGTTCACATTACTCCCTTCTAATACACCTGACATAAGCTTAGCTTTTGGATTGTCTGGCATATTCTCACCACGTTCATTACGTGTTTCTTCCGTTAGTCGAAAAAAACCATCATCACCACGTATAATTTCATTATGCTCAAGATGGACTTTCTTTATTTTACCTACTTGAGCAATGGTCGTAGGTTTATCACCTGCACCTAATGCGGAAAGTGTTCCATCACTACTAATACTGATTTGAGATCGTTGAGGCACCGTCAAAACACCATTATCACCAATTAATGGATTACCTTGTATGTTAAGAGTACCATTTTCATCAATTTGAATTGCTCCATTTCGTGTATAAGCTTCGCTACCATCAACTAATTGTACAGCTAGCCAGTGATCCTCAGTTAAAGCAACATCCAAGTTTCGGCCTGTGTAATTAAATGCCCCCATCGTTGAATCAAAAGTGGGAGTTGTTGCTGTTACCATGGTTCGTGTAGGTGTATCATTCCCCACAACAGGAACTGCTTTCATCGTCGTTAACTGTGCACGAAACCCCACTGTGGATACATTAGCTAAGTTATTAGTAGTAATTGATTGCCGATTTAATGTCTGGCTAGCTGCTGACATTGCTGTATAAATAACACGATCCATAAATAACCTTTAAATTAACGCAAATTGACTAATGTATTTAGAATTTGATCCTGCGTTTTAATTGTTTGTGAATTAGACTGGTAATTGCGCTGAGCAACAATCATATTCACTAATTCCTGACTCATATCAACATTTGACGACTCTAGTGCACCGCTCGCTAACGAACCAAAAGTACCAGAATTTGCACTGCCCAATACTTCTATACCAGAATTAATAGTTGTCCTCCAGTTATTGTTGCCAGCAGGTTCTAGCCCATTAACATTGGCAAAATCAGCCATTGCTATTTGACCTAATAACATTGTTTGTTGGTTAGAATAGACACCATAAATAGAACCATCATCATTAATGCTATACCCGACCAAATCTCCAGGAGCATATCCATTCACAACAGGGTTTTTAATACTACCCAATTCTTTTCCCATATTTTGTTGAGAACTTTTGGCTAATGATAAAGTAAAGCTATTATCAGCAGATCCATTTATCCCATTAATATCGATGGTCATTTCGGGATCACTAATCAATTTACCAGAAGAATCAAATTCCATTTCTCCCGCTTTTTGCAAACTTCCATTAGGATCACTGCTATCAAGATAATGAACATCCCATTGGTTATCAGCGGTTTTAACGTAAAAGAGCTGAATATTGCGTTGATTACCAAGCGAGTCATAAGTAGTAATGGTCGTAGAATAATTAAATGTATCAGCATCAAGAGCATTGACAGGTTGTTTTGCCGGAACTTTACTATTGGAATTTAAGTTTGTTTGCAAAGAAGCCTTGGTTGTCGCTGATGCATTTAGCATTTCTTGCGAAATTTTTAATGTACCTGGAGCTGCACCTTGCTGCACTTGAGGTGGAGTTCCGGTTGCAAGATAGCCAGTCAGATAAAGACCATCAGCAGAAATAATATTTCGTTCGGCATCTAATTGAAACTGTCCATTGCGGGTATAATAGGCTTGCCCATTACTATCCACTAAACGGAAAAATCCATTGCCAGAAATAGCCACATCTAAACTATTGTTGGTTGTTGTAGCTATCCCATCATTAAAGTTTTGCATAATCGCAGCCACTTTAACCCCCATACCAACTTTTGAGCCAGCATAGATATCAGCAAATGAGATACTAGCACTCTTAAATCCTACTGTTGCTGAATTGGCAATATTATTCCCAATAACATCTAATTGCTTTGATGCAGCATTCATACCACTCACTGCTTGAGAAAATCCCATCTGAACTTTATCTCCTTTAAAGAATTTGACGTACTTCGTCAATACTAATTGAACCAAGTATTCCTAAATCAAGTAATACTTTATTATTAACTTTACTATTGATAACACCATATACTACTGAATAAGATAATGATGTTGATGATACTTTTTTCCCGTCATAACTTGCATTAACTGAAAAAGTATAACTGCCATCTAGTGCATTCGTTCCATCATTTAGCACACCATCCCAAGTGAAAGAACTAACGCCTGCTGGAATTGCGCCTAAATCAACTTCACGAACTACATTGCCATTTTCATCTTGAATAGTAATAATTACTGAGTCAGCTTCATGTACCAACTCAAAACCAAATGGCGTGGTAACGGTTTCTTCTTTTGAGTCTGAACTTTCAGATTCTGAGGTTGCAACCAAAATTTTATTGCCAGGAACCATCACTCCCTTGCCAATCATATTACTGGCATTGACTGATAAACTATCATCAATCTGACCAGAAACCATTCCTAACGTTGTATTAAGACGTTCTATACCTGCTAAAGTATTGATTTGAGCTAGCTGTGATGTTAGCTGACTATTATCCATTGGATTAGTTGGATCTTGGTTCTTCATTTGTGCAATTAATAACGTTAAGAAATTATCTTGTAATTCTTTACTTGAGTTACCATCAGATGCCGTTTTTTGTGTCGTTTGAGGTTTTGTCATCCCCGATGATTCTGAAACAAGAACATTAGCTATACCCATCAACCACTCCTTTTTATTGCCCTAATGCCAGTGTTTTTAACATTAAATTTTTGGCGGTATTAATTACTTCTATATTTGCTTGATAACTTCGTGATGCTGAAATGGTATTAACCATTTCGGCAACCACATCGACATTAGGTTTCTGAATATATCCTTTAGCATCGGCCAATGGATGATTAGGTTCATAAACCAAATTCATTGGTGAAGGATCTTCAATAACTTGTGACACTTTAACCCCTGCAATTGGGTTAAGTTCACCATTATCATCCACTTGAAAAATAACCTGCTTAGCTCGATAAGCTTTGCCTGAAGTACTGGTAATACTGTCTGCGTTAGCTAAATTACTAGCACTTACATTCATTCGTTGTGTTTGTGCCAATAATGCTGATCCTGAAATTGCAAAAATAGAAAAACTCATCATGATTATCCTTGCTGTAATACCGCCATAATATTTTTAAATTTTTCACCTAAAAACGTTAAATTACTTTGGTAGTGAATACTATTATCAATAAAAGCTGTACGTTCTTGATCCATCTCGACCGTATTACCATCTGCTGCAGCCTGATAAGGTATACGATAAAGTACATCATGATTTGTCATGATTGGGGCTTTTATCTGAATATGATGATTTGAAGTGATATTAAGCCCAACGTTATTAATCTTATTCTGATTGTTAAGTGCTTTGCTTAACTCAGCATTAAAATCAATATCTCGAGCCTGATAGTTAGGCGTATCGCTATTTGCAATATTTGCAGCTAATATATTTTGTCGTATTTCACGTATATTTAATGCTTGCTGATGAAAATTAACCCATGTATCTAATTTATCAAACATAAAATCATCTCATTTTTTTTGATAATGAGAATTTTAAGCGAATAAAAAAAAAGTTATTGCGCAAATAACGATAAAAATTGCCCTTATTTCAAGATTCATTTCTTGCAATCATAAAGTAAAATCAGCTTATGAATAATTTAGAATAAATAAGCATGATTAAAATCGCAAAATTGATACTCGCTATTTTTATACTATTTAGTTGGAATAATGTTTTAGCAAATTCGCTTGATAAACAGATTAACAATTTAATATCACAGCAATTTGGTCATAAAGCGGACGACATTTTAATTACTTATCTTACTGCTAAACCGCAATTAAATTGTAAGACTCCAACACTCTCTTTATTAAATAAAAAAAAACAGTGGGGCAACATGACTATCAGTGCCCAATGCAATAATAAAAAAAAATTTATCCAGATTAATGTTGCTGTCAAAGGGAACTATATTGTAGCTAAACAAGCAATAAGTGCAGGGACGGTAATCAACGAAGATTATATACAGATACAATCAGGTTGGTTGGATAAACTACCTTCGACTGTTATTTTGGATAGAGTTGACGCAATTAATCATATAGCTTTACGAAATATTAATTTGGGTGAACCAATAAAAACAACAATGCTTCAAAAAAATTGGCAGGTGAAAGCAGGACAAATAATTAAAGTAATAATAAATGGAGAAGGTTATGAGATAACAACTAATGGTAAAACACTTAATAATGCTATATTAAACGATAAAATAAAAGTTAAACTAAATTCTGATAAAATTGTTGAAGGCACGTTAACTCACCAAGGTGTAATTATTTTCAATAAATAATATTAATGATTTTTTTATTATTGCCGATAATAAAATTATACAAATCACTTAAATCTTAAATTTGATTAAAGGTATTTTATGACTATAGATGCAACTAAATCCGTTACAGCCATAACAGGGCTAGTAAGCCGCGATGTAATTAACGAACAACAAAATACTCACAATGCATCTGTACAAACTAAAAACAGTACTAATATAAGTACTAACGTGAGTATAAATCAAAATTCAATACACCTTTTACATTCAACCAACAAAGATATCGATGTAGAAAAAATTGAAAAAATAAAACAGTCCATATCCAACGGAACATTGGTTATTGATACACATAAAATTGCAGATAAATTAATTAAACAATTACTAGAAGATTTTTAAAAATAAGACAGAATTATAAGGATAAAAAATGTTAGCACTTAATGACATCCTAAATAAAATAGCTGAGATGTTACAAACAATTTCAGAAATTCTACAATCAGAGCAAAAAATATTAATTGAAAATAGTTCAACAAACCAGTTAAGTGAAACTATTAACAAAAAAAGCCAATTACTAATTCAACTAAAGCTACTGGATGAAGAACGCATAAAACTAAGTGAACAATTTAATATTCAACCACCCTATAAAGAAAATCCTACAATCGAAGCTCTTTGGCTATCAATTACTGATACAACAAAATTATTAGCAGATATAAATCGTGATAATGGGCTAATTATTCAAAACCGCATGAATCTAACCCAGCAATCAATCAACTATCTTAAAAGTATTAAAAGTCCTGCTGTTTATACTAATAGTGGCTATCAACAAACTGAAATTATTTCGTCAAAACGAGCCAAAGTTTAAAAAATTAATATTTATTGACGGTAAACGCCATAAATACCCCCTAAAATGCCCTCTTATTAAGCCAACAACCCAGTAGTAATTAGTTCATACTGTTAGTATTGTAAATCTTTATTAAACTATAGCGTTTTATTTAACTTCATCATGGCTGACGATAGTGATCTAGATAAAAGCGAACACCCCACCGATAGCAAAATAAAAAAAGCTAGAGAAAAAGGGCAGATCCCTCGTTCTCGTGAATTAACTTCGTTATTAATTTTGTTAATAGGTATTATTTTATTTGGATTAATGGGATCACACTTAGTTAACCAGTTAACTACGATCATTAAAACAGCAATGAAGTTTTCGTATAAAATAGAGGATGATAAGTTAATCGTCTTCAATTTAGTTAACTTATTAACCGATGGTTTTTGGGCAATTGTACCCATTTTTTTTGGTCTAGTTATCGTTGCTATATTTGCACCACTTTGTGTTGGCGGTTTACTATTTAGCCTGCAATCAATTAAGCCTAATTTTCAAAAACTAAATCCGATATCTGGATTTGGTAGAATATTTAGTATTAGAGTTTTTTCTGAATTACTAAAAAGCATACTTAAAGTTATTTTTATTTCTATAGCTTCAACATTGTTTGTAATGCACCATTTTCCTCACATGCTTTCGTTACCCAATATGCATTTAAATAGCGCATTAACTAAAGCAATACAGCTAGTGATTCTTTGTGGAATTTTTAGTGTTATATCTTTAATACCCATGGTTGGTTTTGATATTTTCTATCAAATATGGAGTAATTTAAAGAAACTGAAAATGTCAAAACAAGAAATTAAAGATGAATTTAAAGAACAAGAGGGAAACCCACAAATCAAAGGGCGCATTCGTCAAATGCAACAGACTATTGCTAGACGCCGTATGATGAAAGATGTACCTAAAGCTAATGTGATTATTACCAACCCAACGCATTATGCCGTCGCTCTGCAATATGATGAAAAAACAATGATTGCTCCAAAATTATTAGCAAAAGGAACAAATAAAATTGCGTTACGCATCAAAGAAATTGCTAATGAACATAATATCCCCCAGTTAGAAGCGCCACCGCTTGCCCGTGCTTTATACCGTCATGGTGAAATAGGCGAAACAATACCAACCGAATTATATACCGCGGTTGCCCAAATTCTAGCGTGGGTTTATCAATTGAAACATTGGTATAAATATGGTGGCGATAAACCAATAGCGCCAAATAATTTACCCATACCTGAGTCATTATCCGTAAATAAATAAAGGTAATAACTAGTCTTATGATTAAATCTAAACTACTTAATTTATTATCAACCAATACATTAAAAAATGGGCATTATCAAGTCTTAGCTGGACCATTGCTAATTTTATTGATTCTTTCGATGATGGTATTACCACTACCTGCATTTATTTTGGATCTGTTTTTTACTTTTAATATTACATTATCAATTATCATCTTGATAGTAGCATTGTTTACTAAAAGAGTGCTTGATTTTGCAGCATTCCCGACCGTTTTATTATTTGCAACTTTATTAAGATTATCGTTAAACGTTGCTTCTACGCGGGTCGTTTTATTAAAAGGTCACACCGGTAGTGCTGCTGCTGGGCGGGTTATTGAGGCTTTTGGACACTTTTTGGTTGGTGGTAATTTTGCTATTGGTATTGTGGTATTTATTATTTTAGTCATTATCAACTTTATGGTCATCACCAAAGGAGCAGGTAGAATAGCTGAAGTGGGCGCACGCTTTGCGTTAGATGGCATGCCCGGAAAACAAATGGCTATTGATGCCGATCTGAATGCGGGTTTAATTGGTGAAGATGAAGCTAAAGCCCGTCGAGCCGAAGTTTCTCAAGAAGCCGATTTTTATGGGTCAATGGATGGTGCCAGTAAATTTGTACGTGGTGATGCGATTGCGGGATTATTAATAATGGGTATAACCATTATTGGGGGGTTATTAGTTGGAGTTGTTCAACACGGTATGGCTTTTTCTGATGCTAGCGAAACCTATGTTTTACTAACTATTGGTGATGGTTTGGTAGCACAAATACCATCACTCATTATTTCAACCGCAGCTGGCGTTATTGTTACTCGAGTCACATCACAAGATAACATCAGTGATCAAATGATTACACAGCTTTTTAATAATCCTCAAGTATTGATTTTAACAGCTGTCGTCATTGGTTTACTTGGACTAATTCCGGGTATGCCAAATTTAGTTTTTCTACTCTTTACTGCTATTTTATTAATCATATCTTGGTGGCTAACTAAACAGAAAAAGACAGAACAAAAAATGGCACCCAAACAAGCTAATGTACAAGCAACCACGCCAGCTAATATAGAAGCAACATGGTCAGATGTTAATATTGAAGATATATTGGCAATGGAAGTTGGTTATGGATTAATTCCCATGGTAGATCAAACTCAAAATGGTGAGTTGTTAGGGCGAATTCGTAGTTTACGCAAAAAATTTGCTCAAACACTGGGTTTTTTACCACCTCAAGTTCATATAAGAGACAATCTTTCATTAGCACCTTATCAATATAAGATATTTATAAAAGGTGGTGAAATTGGCAAAGGTGAAATTGTTAATAATAAATGGTTAGCGATCAATCCCGGTAATGTAACTGAAACCATTGAGGGCATTCCAACAACCGAACCTGCCTTTGGATTACCAGCGATATGGATAGATGAAAGTAATAAAGAAAATGCACAAATATTGGGGTATACCGTTGTTGATACAAGCACCATGATTGCTACTCATTTTAATCATTTATTACAGCAATTTGCTAGCGACTTATTAGGACGTTTAGAAACTCAAGAACTGCTCGACAGAATAAAACAAGATATGCCGAAATTAGTGGAGGACTTTATTCCTGGTGTTGTTACACTAACCACATTTCATAAAATATTGCAAAACTTGATCGCTGAAAAAGTGTCAATCCGTGATATGCGTACCATTATTGAAACCATCTGTGAGTACGCACCAACCCAAAATGATGCTTATCAGCTACTAAGTATGGTAAGAATTGCTTTAGGAAGAGTCATCACACAACAATGGTTTCCTGGATCTGAGCCAATCAATGTAATAGGATTAAATATCAATTTAGAACGTTTGTTATTACAAGCACTCCAAAATACCAGCAATGTTGAACCAGGGCTAGCCGAACACATTGTCGAGCAAATTAAACAAGCCATTCATCAACAAGAAGCTATCGGTGCACCACCAGTGTTATTAGTGAACCATTCATTAAGACCTATGCTTTCACAATTTCTAAGACCAAACTTTCCTCAATTAGTGGTGCTATCGAATTTAGAAATCACCGATAATCGAGAGATAAAAATGAGCACGCAAATTGGCACAGAATAGTTACTTTATAATACTAATAATGAAGTGTTTCAGTTAATAAAAACTAGAAACACTCATTTCTAAATTACCTACACGGCATTGAAGTCTGCGATCCCTTTTATTGTTTTTACGTCATATTTCTAAACCGCCTACACGGCGGTAAACAATTTTATGATAGTTAAAGTATCAAAATAGGAATTTCTAAATATTGGCCTCGGCGACCTAAGGACTAGGAAATAAGGACTAAGGTCTGAGGTCCGAGACGCAAACAACATAAAAGCTGCCCATTGAGCTGCCCGTCCTAATATCGCCATAGGCCGAGTCCACAACGTACATGAAGGAAGTATTCTTATTATTTTCATCCTCGCTCGACAAGTGGTAGTTGCGGCCAAAGTCGGCACCTTTGTAGAAGTCCACGACGCCCCACTCGGAAAAAAAGCCGGCATCAATATGACGCATGTAATTATTATATGGCGAAGATGGGCTAGCACCTACAACAGGAGGAAGAATACCTCCGTTATTAACATTAACCGCGTTGGTTAAATCTCTGACCCTTGGCATATGGTAGCCTATATTATGACACCATTTTAACATATCATAATAATAGCTCTTATCACCCCGATGGATGAACCACTGCTTCAACACAAATCCATATTTTACTACCTCAACGTCATATATATCTCTACCCACTAACTCAAACGTTTGCGGTAACCTTGGCTTAACTACACTAGGTTTAGGATTGTCCCATCGATATCTTGCCACTGGACCTGTTAACTTAACACGTGCTACCCACTCTTTACAATCCTCATAAGGAATCCAACTGTCACAAACTACATCATTTGTCACTGTTGCTGTAATTCCCTCATGCGTGACCGGTTCCCATGTCAAGTCTCTCACATCTATTCCTGTTATAAGTAAATCAAAATATAAATTATGCGCTCCTGTAGTCGGGAAATTTAAATTGTATGATTCAGGATTGATTGATTGAACTAAAAAGCCCTTCTTAGGATTCCATATGTCAGCTGGGCCTGCGTATTTATCTTTACCCAAAATTAGATTCGGTCTTACATAATTGATAACTGGCTGCGACAGTTGTAGCATTATTGCATCACTACGATTACCCGTTCGAACCTTTTTGCCATTCGCCTGTACATTCCATAAAGAAGACAATAATAACAATACCAATACTAACGGAACTTTTCGGAATAATTTTGATAATAATTTGAAAAATAACTTTGAAGATATAAACGTGGCGGAGTTAAAAATCCAACTAGTGTGTTTATCTGATAAATTTAAGACATAGGTTTGCCAGTGCTGGTGTCTGGTGTCTGGTGTCTAAAATGATAATGCATTACGGTTCACCTGTCAAGTAAATTAATGATTTATTTTAATTTTTATGTTTATTTGATTGTTTAATAAACTATTCCTTTAAGGAGGTTAAAGTATAGCCATTTTAAAAAAACTTGGCTAGTTTTTTATGCAATTTTTTAATTAGCATATGGTGTTAGGTTTTGTAAGTCTTAACTTTTGTGAATATCATGAATATTGGTGATAATTTCTAAACCAAGGAATTAGTGAATTACCTAACAACCAATGAACATATAATCCTTACCATGTTATAAGATGTATTACGCCCATAAAATCGCTCAGGTAGAGCATTGATTTTATTTAATTTTTATTTTTATTAAAATCAACCAGTTATACAGAAATTTCTACTTTTATACAAAAGACCACCTATACGGCATTGAAGTGTCTACTATTGATGCACGTTTAACTTTACATTTTCTAAACTGCTTACACAGCAGTATCATCAAGTATAAAAGAATTCCCTACCTTTTACTAGCGACTATTATTCACCTGACGATATTTTGTCAAAAAGTTTCAGGTAACTATGTGTTTCAGTATAAAAACTGATATTCTTTTATCCTTTCTTTTCATAAAATCCTAAATAAGGATGAAAACACCAACTGCAATTGCGATATAAGCTTACGCTACAAAATTCATTTGCTAAGCGATATGGCGTTTTATTTGGGAAATATTCGGTTACTTTTGCTATGGCTTGCCCGACACTATTAATTAGCCAAGGTTGGATATTAGGATTATCAAATGACCAGTTTTTATATTCAATTATACTATTTTGTGTATCTTCGCAGCGCTCATCTGGTGTTTGCCATGCGATATCTGCATAGCTAAATTGATAATCGCCATCGTCGTCGAGTTGGCAAATATATTCATCTTGTGTCTTATCATTTCCTCTAAATGGCGAAATCGCCTGTAAATGCACACAATGGTGATGAGCTAAGCCTTGTTGCCAATAGCTGGTCACATAATTACTTTTACGGGCATTAATTGCAAAAAGATCTGCCATGACCTTATGTTCTAATTCAGCTAGCGTTAGCCCATCTTCAGGGCAGGACTTAATACGTGGAACCGCATCAATATTTACTAACTGATGAACTGGAATTAGTTCATTGGTTTTATGGGTTTTCAGCAAAAATAATGGTTTTTCTTCAAACCCCGGTTTAGTAAAACAGGCTTTATCCGTACAATACTTAGATTCAATTGCTTTTAAATTCGAGCCTAATATGGCCACATTGGCCTTTTGTGCAATTTTTTGTGGTCGGTGACGCCATACTCGCCCTACTAACTGAATAATAGAGCGCATGGATGATGGTTCGACAATCGCCCAATCATAATCGTGATCACGCCCGACTTCGGTGACTGGTGTGCCAATCACAATAAAGATATGATTTTCTTTTTTACTACCTTTTATAGATTGGCGAATTTCGGGTTGGCTAAATAGAGCCTGTTCATCACTGCGATTTAAAATTCTATCAAGTTTTTCTTCTAACTGGCTACGCAATAACAGCAGTTGTCGAGCATGATAAACCACGATATGAAAAGCAGTATCACTAGGTAACTTCTTTTGTTCGTAAATTTGTTCGGTAAGTGAAATAACATCTGCTGTATGGGCAAAACGCATTAAACCGATACTTACCTTTTTTTGTGATTTTTTATCAATTTGATGATGATCTTGGTGAAATTGATAAGCTTGATCTAATAATTGTTTAGCTAGCACACCATAATTAATTTTTTGGTTTTCTGTTTTATTTTCTTGGTAATTCAGTAGATCTAAGATATGCCCTTGGCGACGAACTGCGCTTTGTGCTAATTGATGAATGCGCATTGCTACAAATTGTTGATGATGATCGCTAAACGTTTTAGTATCAGCAATTTGTGATATCGACTGTTCATATTCATCAAACCAACCACATACAATGGCATTATTGGCATATTGGTTATTTTGATTCCAAATTTTTCGCCCTGCTTGGTAAGCATCAAATAATCCAGCAATTAAATCTGGCGTTAAGGTCGCCGATGACAGTAGTACTTTGCTCCCAAACAATCCAGCTAAATGGACTAAACGCGCCAGCGCTGGCAAGTCGTGTTGATCAAAATCATCAGGTTCATCTAAAATCAAATCTGAGGTTAACAATCTTAACGTTGGTGCAATATATTTACCGCCTCGGCTACATTCGCTAGCTTGAATAATATGGTCAATTGTACATGTCACAATAGGTGCATAAAGTAATTGTCGTGCTTTACTGTCTTCAATAATAGTACCTAATTCACAATCCGCAATACCACTTTCTGCTACATCAATATATTCATCAAGTAACGATTCGATAGATTCACTACCTTGGTTTTCTGATTTTTTTTGAGAATCGTTTTGTTGAATTTCTTCACTACTCAGTTCAAACAAGGTTTTTGTGGCTCGCCCACCCACTAAAATCGCCAGATGTTCATCACTTAAGTGTAATCTTTCTCTTAATGCTTTACCTGTTTGCAACGTTAAAACACGTAATCCCAATGCAATGGTAAAACGCACGCCCCGTTTTGGATTTGAAAGCGCATACATAATCCGCCCATTGGCTAAGGTTTTACCACAGCCAGTCGATGCCATATTAACACCAAAAAAGCCACATTCATCAGATAGTTGTTGATAACTTTTTGCTAAATCAAAAGCATGATTTTGCCATTGGAATCGTTTTATAGTTGTTCGTTTGGTAAAAGGTTTATGTTGATTGATTGCGGGTAATTCCGTGGTTATTTTAGGTAATAAACGAGCAAAACGGGCTGAAAAATTAGCAACACCGACCAAATGATCATCCAAACACTGTTTGGCTTCTTTTTGGTAATTTGTGTTGGCAATCAGTATTGCCCTATTTTTTTTTGCCTCGTCATTTGATAAAGATAAACTTGAGTAGTTATGATCAGCCACCATTAAGCTTAAACGTGAAATATGCAATAAAAACGCGTCAATATTAGACAATTGCATTAAGGGAACATGATTTATGGCTTTGGTTGCATAACGGCTTAGTTTTTTCAGCCAAAGCTGGCTTAAGGTAATATCGCTCTTAAGCTGCCAAAAATCATCGGGCGAAGTATGCTGACTATGACTATTTTTAACCCACCCATCAACTGCATTCAATATTTTATAAAAGGTAGTTATTTTTAAGCCTGAGAGATATGAATCTTTTTCTTGTTTCTTTTTTTTATCACCATCTAATGAAGTCGTTAAAAACGGCATTCGATGATGCGACACAATGAGCCACGCAATCCATTGTGCCAATAACGGTAACTGCGTGAGATCATTTTTGTCGACTTTGGTTAGTTGCTGGTACCAATTAGGATTCTGTTGTCGGTATTGATCAAAATGCGCTAATCGATCAAATAAGGCTTCGTTGGTGGTGCAGTCTTGAATCATTAATAAAAATAATTGTAACGAAATCCACTCATGTCGGTAAGGATCAGCCGCCACAGCCGTTTCTGCTCGTAATTTAGATTGAAAACCAATCGTTGCTTTACCTAAATCATGAAGTAGTGCCGCTATGGTTGTAATTAATTGGATACTGGTTGCATATTGCCAACAATTTTCGCTGTCACTGCGTAAAATATTACGTTTAGTACGATTAGTTGGGACTCGTCCCTCTTGATTAAACTGACTGCGATCACCCACAATCCACAAAAGATCAGTTAAATTTTTACCATGTGTCCAGTAACATGCAACAGCAGTATTTTTTCGTGCAGTTTTGCGTAATAATTTATAGAGCGTTTGTAACCCTGCTTCGGTCATTGGGCTTTGCCATGTTCGTTCACCGCAGCGCTCAGCGAACTGATCGATAATCCGCCTTGTTTCGGTTAAGGCATTTTTTTTGCATTGACTAACAAGTAAAATATTCATATTTGATCTGCTATCTGTTTTAAAGTATCAATAATCCTATCAAGTGCACCTAATTGAGCAAATTGCGCAATACATGCCATACGAAATTCTTTTTCACTATCGCCTTGTTTGGCTGATAAAAAGGCCTGAGGTAATACAATGCCATCTTTAATAATATCTGCCGCATCAAAAACTAATCCACCCCGGCGAGTTTTTCCGTGTAAAATAGCAAGTCCATGAGGGAGACCTAACACCCAACAAGCCGTTGCGCCGAGTCCATAAGCTAAATAGTTACCATGGTCTAAAAATTGATTAGCGGGATCATGACTCTTGCCTCGTGTGCCTTGTTCCCGTTTAAATTTGTCATCTTGTAAGGTTAATTGATTTGCCATGCTATAAAGACGTTTGCTAATTCGCCCTTCTGCGGCTAAAAGTGCTTGGCTATTATCAACATCGGTAAATTGTTGTGTTGCATCAGTAAGAATATGCGCTAACTGCGTTTTATCAATATCCCAATCAAATTGCGGCCAACACTCACTAATAATATTAAGCCGTGTTTGTTGCAATAATTTAGCTGCTTGTAATCGACGTTCATCATCAAACCAAAATTGACACCAACTTTGTAGATATTCTGTCGGGCGATATTCACTTTGTGGCGAAAAAAATTGACAAGCGAATTCAGATTCGGTTGATGAAAATAGAGGCGTTCCGCCTCCACCACAAAAGCCAATCATGACACCTGCCCGTGAAAGCTCTCGCACTGCCGCTTGCGTTAATGATGTTCCCGTGCCTAATAAAATACAGGTAGTATTAGCTATTGGAATATTCCAATATAACGATTGTTGACCTTGCTCAGTAACATACTCAACTCGCCCGCCATTAACCAAAACACGGCAATGCTCTAAATAATAAATATTGGCACGCTTGGAATGCATGATCGTTTTTAGATCAGAAGAATGAATCATATCCATGATAATAACTAATTAAATTGATTGAAATATAGCAAATAAATTAACATTATTCTGTATCAAAAACGAGCATTTTATTGTTTATTAAGAACAATTGCATGATTTCTAAGTTATTATATTGTGGATGGAATTTTTAAAGACGAGTGATACTCGTCTTTATCTTTGTGATTAGCAATAAAGTTGCTGTAATGGCGTTACAGTTTGTGCTGGATCGTAATCTAGCGCTGCAGTTGTAGCATAAGCAGCATTCATCGTGGTATCGTAATGTACCTTATATTGAATGGCACTTCGACATAATACTTTTGAGGCTTCAATAGCTGCTCGCCCAGAGGTGGTATTAAGAATATAGCTATATTCGCCATTTTTTATATGGTCATGGATATTTGGTCGCCCTTCGTTTTCTTTTTTTACGACTTGGCATGGTATATTTGCTTGTTGTAATACCTTTGCCGTGCCAATAGTTGCATCAATACTAAACCCATGAGTAATTAACCGTTTAGCTACCTCTAACAGCCTTGTTTTATCCTGATCGCGAACCGATAATAATGCTTTCCCTGATTTTTTCATATTGGATAAACTACCTAGCTGGGCTTTAGCAAAGGCTTCAGCAAAGGTTTTACCGATTCCCATTACTTCACCAGTTGAGCGCATTTCAGGACCTAAGATTGGGTCGACGCCACTGAATTTATTAAACGGTAATACCACTTCTTTTACCGAATAATAAGGAGGAATCACCTCTTTAGTCACATTTTGCTTGGCAAGTGATTGCCCCGTCATCACGCGAGCCGCTATTTTCGCCAATGGTAAACCTGTTGCTTTTGAGACAAAAGGTACAGTGCGAGCTGCACGAGGATTGATTTCGATCAAATAAATTTGATTATCTTTCACCGCAAATTGCCCATTCATTAAACCTTTTACATTGAGTTCAAGTGCTAATTGTTTGGCTTGTTGTCGTAGTTTGTCTAAAATATCTGCAGTTAAGGTGTGGGTTGGCAGTGAGCAAGCAGAATCACCAGAGTGAATGCCTGCTTGTTCAATATGTTCCATAATGCCACCAATCAGGATTTGCTCACCATCAGCAATTACATCAATATCAACTTCAATTGCATCATCTAAAAAGTGATCAAGTAAGACTGGTGCATTATTTGATTCGCTTACTGCTGTTTTAAAATAACGCCTTAAATCTTGTTCATTATAGACAATTTCCATTGCTCGACCTCCTAATACATAAGAAGGTCTAACCACTAATGGATAACCTATTTTTTCTGCTTCAATGACAGCCTCATTAATATCGGTCACTGTGGCGTTGACAGGTTGTTTTAATTTCAGTTTATCGACGACTTCTTGAAAGCGTTTACGATCTTCGGCTTTATCGATAGCGTCAGGTGAGGTACCAATAATTGGTAGCCCTGCAGCTTCAAGCGCACGAGCAAGTTTTAGCGGTGTTTGCCCACCGTATTGCACAATAACACCATTTGGCTTTTCAACATGTGCAATTTCAAGCACATCTTCAAGCGTGACAGATTCAAAATAGAGGCGGTCGGAAGTATCGTAATCGGTTGAAACCGTTTCGGGATTACAGTTAACCATAATGGTCTCATAACCATCCTCACGCAGTGCCAATGCCGCATGTACACAGCAATAATCAAACTCAATACCTTGTCCGATCCGATTAGGACCACCACCAAGGATCATAATTTTTTTACGACTAAATTGAGGATTAGCTTCACACTCTTGCTCATAGGTTGAATAAAGATAAGCGGTATCTGTTGCAAATTCAGCCGCACAGGTATCAACACGTTTATAAACAGGGTGAATTTGATATTGATGACGTAAATCGCGAACAGCTTGTTCTGTGGTATTAAGCAGTTTGGCGATGCGTAAATCTGAAAAACCTTTACGTTTTAATTGCCACAATGTTTCTTGATCAAGCTGTGCAAGTGATTGTTCCTTTAGCTTATTTTCAAGGTTAACCAACTCTTCAATTTGTACTAAAAACCAACGATCAATATTGGTTAGTAAAAAGATATCTTCTAAGTTGAATCCTGCCCTAAAAGCATCAGCAATATACCAAATCCGATCAGCGCCCGCTTCTTGGAGCTCATAACGAATTTTGGTGATATTTTTTTCATCAGCATAATTATCAATTTTAGGATCAAATCCTGAAGCGCCAACTTCAAGCCCTCGCAACGCTTTTTGTATTGATTCTTGGAAGGTACGCCCAATGGCCATCACTTCACCAACTGATTTCATTTGTGTGGTTAAACGATCATTACAACCAGCAAATTTTTCAAAATTAAAGCGTGGAATTTTGGTGACAACATAATCAATTGACGGTTCAAATGAAGCGGGGGTTTTTCCGCCTGTTATATCATTAGATAATTCATCAAGCGTATAACCGACAGCCAGTTTAGCGGCGATTTTCGCGATAGGAAAGCCCGTTGCTTTCGAAGCTAAGGCAGATGATCGCGACACCCGTGGATTCATCTCAATAACAATTAATCGCCCTGTCTTTGGATCAACCGAAAATTGTACATTGGAGCCACCAGTTTCAACACCAATTTCACGCAGTACCGCGATCGAAGCGTTACGCATGATTTGGTATTCTTTATCAGTCAAGGTTTGTGCTGGAGCCACCGTAATTGAATCACCTGTATGAATACCCATTGGATCAAAGTTTTCAATTGAACAAACAATAATGCAGTTATCATTTTTGTCTCGAACTACTTCCATTTCATATTCTTTCCAACCAATTAATGATTCATCAATAAGTAGTTCATTGGTTGGCGAAAGATCAAGTCCTCGAGTACAAATTTCGTCAAACTCTTCGGTATTATAAGCAATACCGCCACCGGTGCCCCCCATGGTAAATGATGGACGAATAATGCAAGGAAAACCGACTTGATCAAGAACGGCGTAAGCTTCTTTAAGCGAATGAGCAATCCCTGAGCGAGCGGTATCAAGACCAATTTTTTTCATCGCCTCATCAAAGCGTTTTCGATCTTCGGCTTTATCGATAGCATCGGCTGTTGCACCAATCATTTCAACATTAAATTCTTTTAATACACCTTGTTTTTCAAGCTCTAATGCACAGTTTAACGCTGTTTGACCGCCCATGGTTGGTAAAATGGCGTCTGGCCTTTCTTGTTCAATAATCTTACGAACGCTTATCCAATGAATGGGTTCAATATAAGTGGCATCAGCCATTTCAGGATCTGTCATGATAGTGGCTGGATTAGAGTTAACTAAAATAACACGATAACCTTCTTCACGCAGCGCTTTACAGGCTTGAGCACCAGAATAATCAAATTCACATGCTTGGCCAATAACAATTGGGCCAGCACCAATAATTAGTATACTTTTTATATCTGTTCGCTTAGCCATGATTATTGCTCCTGCTTATAAATTTTAATTAACTCAATAAAGTGGTCAAAAAGTGATGCTGCATCATGAGGCCCAGGACTGGCTTCGGGATGACCTTGAAAACTAAAAGCTGGTTTTTGATTGTGATGAATGCCTTGTAATGAACCATCGAACAGTGATTTATGCGTCGCTCGTAAATGAGCTGGTAAGCTTGCTTCATCTACAGCGAAGCCGTGATTTTGTGCAGTGATCATTACCTTATTATTTTCTAGATCTTTAACAGGATGATTACCACCATGATGACCAAACTTCATTTTGATAGTTTTAGCACCACAAGCAAGCGCAAGAAGTTGATGACCTAAACAAATGCCAAAAATAGGAATATCTGTGTTTAAAAACTGTTTAATGGCATCAATCGCATAACTGCAAGGTGCAGGATCTCCTGGACCATTAGATAAAAAGATCCCATCTGGCTTTAAAGCAAGGACTTGTTTTGCTGTCGTTTTGGCTGGTACAACAGTTAATTTACAACCACGCTCAACTAACATTCGCAAAATATTATGTTTTACACCAAAGTCGTAAGCAACAACATGATATGGTAATTGGCTTTCTGGTTTTGGAGCAGGCTGTTGCTGTTGCCTTGTCCATATGCCTTGTGACCAAATATAACTTGTCAAACAAGTCACTTCTTTGGCTAAATCAAGCCCACTTAATCCTTTAAAATCGATCGCCTGCTGTTTAGCTATTTCGGCTTTTTCAAGTAAGGTCGTTTTGTCCGTTGCTGTTATGATGACGCCATGCTGTGCACCTTTTTCACGCAAAATACGGGTTAAGCGCCGCGTATCAATATCCGCAATGGCAATAACATTATGTTTTTTTAAATAGCTAGAAAGGCTGAGTTCGCTTCGATAGTTGCTAGCTAATAATGGCAAATCACGAATAATCAAGCCTTTTGCATAAACTTGGTTCGATTCGGCATCGGTATCATTCGTTCCTACATTACCAATGTGCGGGTAGGTTAATGTAACCAATTGCTCACAGTAAGACGGATCGGTAAGAATTTCTTGGTAACCTGTCATTGAGGTGTTAAATACCACTTCCCCAACTGTTTGACCATCAGCACCAATTGATTTCCCGATAAATTGCGAACCATCTTGTAACATAAGGAGGGCATAAGTTTGCATGACTAAAAGATCCTTTGAATGAATTATCACGAATTTTGAATAAAAATTCAATTTTACCTAGCTACAAAGATACAATATTTGGTCATTTTATTACACTTTTTTGTACAAAAAAAGCAATATTATAAAAATTATTTTAATAATTAAGTCTAATTTTTGAGACTTATCTCAACATAAAGGTAAAATGTTAGGGTTATTATGATGTTTAACTTGAATTTGCATAATTATTCAAATAGAATCATTTACATCATTACGGTTATTAGGAGCTATATCATGCACGGTTTTTATCAGCGTCATTTTTTACGATTACTTGATTTTACCCCTACCGAAATCAATCAATTAATTAATCTTGCTATCGAATTAAAACAAACCAAACAACAAGGGCAAGAACAACAACATTTGATTGGTAAAAATATTGCATTAATTTTTGAGAAAGACTCCACCCGTACACGTTGTGCTTTTGAGGTTGGTGCATTTGATCAAGGTGCAAATGTCACTTATTTAGGACCAAGTGGTAGTCAAATCGGTCATAAAGAATCAATTGCGGATACCGCACGCGTGCTGGGTCGAATGTATGACGGTATTGAGTATCGTGGTTATGGTCAAGAGATCGTTGAAACATTAGCCCAATATGCTGGTGTACCAGTATGGAATGGCTTAACGACCGAAGCACATCCAACCCAAATTTTAGCCGATTTTATGACAATGAAAGAGCATATAGGCAATCGCCCATTAAGTAGCATTAAATTTGCCTATTTAGGCGATGCCCGTAATAACATGGGAAATTCGTTAATGGAAGGTGCGGCTTTAATGGGAATGGAAATTCGTTTAGTTGCACCAAAGGCCTGTCATCCCGAAGCCGAACTCGTACAAAAGTGCCAAGATATAGCAAAAAATACGGGTGCAAAAATTATCTTAACCGAAGATGTTGCCAAAGGAGTTAAAGACGTCGACTTTTTATATACTGATGTATGGGTATCAATGGGTGAGCCTAAGGAAGTTTGGGATGAGCGTGTTAAATTATTAACACCTTATCAAGTGAATGAAAATGTTATTAAACTTACCAATAATCCAAATGTCAAATTCATGCACTGTTTACCAGCTTTTCATGATATGAACACTACCGTCGGTAAACAGATGGCAGCTCAATATGGTTTAACCCATGGACTTGAAGTGACTAATGATGTGTTTGAATCTGAACATAGTATTGTTTTTGATGAAGCCGAAAACAGGCTACATACCATTAAAGCGGTAATGGTTGCAACATTAGCCAAAGATGAATAATATTGTCATAATCAATACTTAAATGCTTAGCTAAAAAATTAGGCACTTTCTTTTTGCCGGCTTAATGTCGGCAAATTTTATTTAAAAGAATATTAGATTATGACAAAACAAGAACGAAATAAAGATTTTAAAAAATTCCTCAAGTTAACCAATCCCATTCATTTTTTAGCTGTAGGACTAGGTAGTGGTTTATCTCCAATTATGCCGGGAACAATGGGATCGTTAATGGCGATTCCACTTTGGCTATTATTTTATGGTTTACAACCAGCTTTATACTGGGTATTTATTTTAGTGACTTTTATTTTTGGTTGTTTTATTTGCCAAAAAACATCGGATGATACCCATACGCACGATTCAGGGCATATAGTATGGGATGAATTTGTTGGCATGTGGATCACCCTATTTTTTATTCCACAACTTTCTGTTATGTGGATTGCGATAGCCTTTGTAGCATTTAGGATTTTTGACATGGCAAAACCGTGGCCAATTCGTTGGTTTGATAAACGTATACCTGGCGGTTTTGGTATTATGGTGGATGATGTGATTGCAGCTATCTTTTCATCATTCACCGTTTATATCATGACATTGGTTATTTAAAATGTAATCTTATACTAAAATACATACTTTCCTGAAAGTTTTTTACAAAAATAGATTAAAACATCTTTTGCGACCATCCTAACTTAGTCGAAAGATTATTAAAATAATCATAATCTTTGGTATGAATTAAATTAAATTCATATAAAGATCGACGAATAATCACATCTTGCGTTGGTTTGACCGGTAAAATAATTTGGCTATCACAGGCAATATTTAAATCAAGCGCAGTAGTTGGAAATTTAAGATGAATTGGGTTATTGTCTTTGATAACCAAAGGTCTAACTGCTAACGAATGCGGAAACATTGGCGTAATAATTAATGCATCTAAATGAGGCGCTAAAATAGGGCCTCCAGCCGATAACGAGTAAGCGGTAGAGCCTGTTGGCGTTGCAATAATTAACCCATCAGCTCGCTGTGAAAACGCATTACGTTCATTAATGTAAACATCATAGTCAATCATATGCGCTACAGTGTTAGGAGTGACGACAATTTCGTTTACGGCGAAACTCGAATTAATCAAATTACCATTATCATAAATGGAAACTTCTAATAAAAAACGAGGATCATCCTCATATTCACCGGCAATAACAGGACTTAATTGTTCAATTACTTGTTCATGCGAGATATCCGTTAAGAAACCGAGATTACCTCGATTAACACCAATCACTTTGATTTTATAGTGTGACAAGTACCTAGCCGAACGTAGCATATTTCCATCCCCCCCCACAACAATGGCTAGGTCAGCTTGCTGGCCAATTGCTTCTAACGAAGCGTAATGGCTAACTGGAAATTGAATATGATCCGCTAAGCGATCTTCAACTAGCACATGAATACCAAGACTAACAAGCCAATCATAAAGCACTTGATGAGTTTCGATTGCCTCTAATTTACGAGGAAGCCCAATGAGACCAATGCATTTAAAAGGTGTATTCATAAAATATCCTTGTTATTCTTTTATATAAACAATATGTATTTTTTCGTCACAGGTCAAAAAATTACATATCAATTTACTGATAAGCTTGTAATCATAAAAATTGTCCCCATAATAACCGTAATTCACTAAGTTTTCGACTACATTATTTGGAGTACCTTATGACAGAGCAAGATAAAAATATGTCAGAAAATGAAACTAACATTGACACACCAGCTGAAGAAACAACAGAGCAAGAAGCTCCAGCGCAACCAAGTCTAGAAGAGCAATTAAACGCAAAAGATGCACGTATTGCAGAGCTAGAACAAGCATTACAGTTGGCTAAAAAAAATGAAAGCGAAGCCATGATTCGTGCGCGAGCTGAAATTGATAATGTTCGTAAACGTGTTGAACAAGATGTTGATAAAGCTCGTAAATTTGCGCTAGAAAAATTTTCTAATGAATTATTACCCGTTATTGATAATTTAGAACGAGCTTTAGAATCTACAGATAAAACCAACCCTGAGCATAAAGCTACTGTTGAAGGGTTAGAACTGACATTAAAATCATTCCTAGATACTGTCAAAAAATTTGGTATTGAAGTGATTAATACTGAAGATTCACAACTAAATCCTGATGTGCACCAAGCAATTAGTATGGTTGAATCACCAGAACATCAATCAGGTCAAATAGTAAATACCATCCAAAAAGGCTATACCTTAAATGGCCGGTTAATTCGTCCTGCGATGGTAATTGTTGCTAAATAGTTATCTTTAGATAGGTTAACCGCCAATCACTGTGGCGGTTAATTTTATTGATTCCGTTGCTCCTCACGAGCAAGTTTCTTCATTTTTTGTTCAATTCGTTGACGTTTTAATGGTGAAAGGTAATCAACAAAAAGTTTACCTTTTAAATGATCCATTTCGTGTTGGATACAGATAGCAAGTAACTCATCGGCATCAAGTTCGTAAGGATTGCCATGGCGATCTAGGGCTTTAATTTTGATTTTTTCTGCTCTTGGCACAAATCCACGACAATCAGGAACCGATAAGCACCCTTCCTCAATACCCGTTTCACCTTCTTGGCTTATCACTTCAGGATTGATGATCACATAAACTTGGCTTTTATCTTCTGATACATCAATAACAATAATTTGTTCATGTACATCAACTTGGGTTGCTGCAAGCCCAATACCATTTTCGTCATACATGGTTTCGATCATGTTATCAATGATCGTTTGTAGCTCAGGGGTGAACTTGGTAACAGGCTTAGCAACTTTGCGAAGTCGCTCATCAGGAAAACGTAATACCGGTAAAATAGCCATAAATTCTTCGATCTACTCCTCAAATTTCGGGTTTATTCAAACTATTGCTCATTGTAAACATTTATCATACTGATGAATAGCCCTTGTTGGCTATTGGTAGTATTTATCTTATCAATTCAAGATATCTAAATCATTTAAAACGAGTGCGGAAAGATTATGATGAGTAAATATGAATTCTTATTAAGAATTTCAATGGTTGGATATGGAAAACAAAATATTTTTGAAAAAATTGGACAGTTTTTTGCTAACGGTTTACCAAGTAGCATACAAAATGTGCCTTGTTTGTTAAATAAACTAGGATTGTCGGATGTTCAAATAGTGCGTTTTTATGAAACATCATATCTTCATTTAGAACCAATACTTCAATGGTTAGAATCACCCCACCCACAAAAACACCTTATTGCTTATTGTGATAACGATTATCCTTTATTACTTAAACAAATTTGTTCTCCGCCTTTATTGTTGTTTGTTTTAGGTAATCGACAGTTATTACATTCACCTCAATTAGCCATGGTTGGAAGTCGTGAATTTAGTGAATATGGAGCACAGTGGGGACGATATTTTGCTAGTGAATTAGCTATTAATGGTTTAACAATTACCAGCGGTTTAGCGCTTGGATTAGATGCTATTTGCCATCGTGGCGCACTTGAAGTATCGGGTCATACCATCGCAGTGTTAGGTAGCGGTTTAGCAAAAATTGCACCAAGATCAAATTTAAACTTAGCCAATGATATTTTGGAGCAAGGTGGAGCTATTGTGTCCGAATTTTTTCCATTTGAAAAAGCCAGATCCGTCTATTTTCCTCGTCGGAACCGAATTATTAGCGGGTTAAGTTTAGGAACTTTCGTGGTTGAAGCTTCAGAAAAAAGCGGCTCGTTAATTACTGCGCGCTATGCACTTGAACAAAATCGAGATGTATTTGCCTTACCAGGTGATATTAACAATGAAAACTGTAGTGGAACTCACTATTTAATTAAACAAGGCGCTTATTTAGTTTCTAAACCAGTTGATATTTTAGAGCATTATTATAGTTATTTATCAGCAGTAAATAGTTCGTGTAATCAGCTTAAAGAAGAACAGAATAATTCTATTTTGTATCCTGAAATTTTTGCTGTGATTCATCATCAACCTATCCCTATTGATATTATTGCTCAACAAGTAAATATGTCGATTTCAGAAGTGAGCGTCAAATTATTAGATATGGAACTAGAAGGTTTAGTAAAGACGGTAACAGGTGGTTATATTCGTAATCGAGTGATTTAAAATTAAAGATTTTTGTTAAAAAGTTTCAGGTAAGTATACGTTTAAGTATAAAAACCACCGATATGTACCGGCGGTTCACACTATTTTTTATTTATCTTCAATTTCAAGAGCAATTTCAGATAAGATGATACCTGTGTTATCAGCATAGACAAAATCACCTGAGAAGAAAGTCACTCCACCAAAATTAACACGAATATCAATTTCACCAATGCCTTGATCTTCAGCACCAACAGGAATAGCTGCTAGAGCTTGAATGCCAATGTCGGCTTCAGCTAGATAATCAACTTGGCGAACAGCACCATAGATAATTATTCCTTCCCATTGATTTTGAACAGCAATATCTACTAGCTCTGCATCAATTAGCGCTCGACGAACAGAGCCACCTCCATCAATAACAAGGATTTTTCCTGAGCCGTCTGATTGCAAAATTTCGTATAGTAAGCCGTTATCTTCAAAACATTTAACTGTTACAGCTTGACCTGAAAACGATGCTACGCCACCAAAATTACTAAATATTGGTTCAACTACGTTAACATCTTCTGGGTAATAATCGCAAAGAATTGAAGTATCAAACTCCATTATCAAGTCTCCTTTTGCTGTGATATATAAGTTTATTTAGTATAACGCTAATGCCAAGTAAAATGATATTAAAATTAAATAAACGTGAACTAGCTCAAAATAATCCCCAAACAATAAAGTAAATTAGTCAATAAAGCAAGTTTGACCATCTGTAATAATAAAGGTACCCCTTCTTTGTGCGTATTAAATTGAAAAACCATATAAATATGCTTAATAAATAACGGTAATGTTAATATAAACAAACCGCTCCAGATTGTTTGTAATTTATTGTATGCAAATAAACTTAGCGAACAAAATGCTATGAGTAATAGCAATAAATGATAATATCGCCCCATACATTTACCAATCATTACCACTAAAGTACGCTTATTACTTTTTCGATCTAGTTCTATATCACGAAGGTTATTGATATTAAGCACAGCAACGGATAACAAACCACAGCCTAAAGAAGGTAAAATAATGGATAAAGAGAATACCTTAGTTTGCAAGTAGAAACTCCCCATGACACCAATCAAACCAAAAAAAGTAAGTACTGATAGATCGCCAAATCCAATATAGCCGTAAGGTTTTTTACCTATGGTATAAGTTATTGCGGCAACAATAGATAATAATCCTAATAATATAAAAATAAATAATTCATAAATATTATTACAAGCAAATATAAGCAAAATCAGCCCAAATAAAATACATAAAAAAATATTAATCCATAGCGCTATTTTTAGCTGCTTAAGTGTAATTAAGCCTAATTGTATACCTCGATTATGGGCAGTAAGATTGTTTTGATCGCTACCTTTAATTTCATCTCCGTAATCATTGGCTAGATTAGAAAGAATTTGTAACAATGACGCTGTAATTAATGAAAACAGTAGTATCCAAAAACTAAATTGATGTTGCCAATAAGCTAGTGCATTACCTACTAATATCGCAGAAAGAGAAAGAGGTATGGTTTTTAACCGTAAACTAATAATCCATGGGTAAAATTTATTGTACATTCAAAGCGTTATTATTTTTAGTGAAAACTATAAATCATAATAACAGGAATACTGAATTAATTCAATGTGTTATTAATAAAAAGCTCCTTCAGTAAAACTCAGATTATTTTCCGTATATGCACTTTACCCATATTTATCATTTAGCTACGCATTTTTAAATATCGAAATGTTTTCATTTTTCTAAATATACTTCTAACTTTTCCTTCTCGTAAGGCTGATATAAAAATACCTAACGAGCTATATATTACTCCTAGTAAAAGTATCATAAATATATTTAGCCAGTTATCTGATAAGCTTAACCCCATTTGATTCACTCCTGCAATCATATTGGTTGCCCAAGTTGAAGGTAGAGAATAAGAAACACATTTCACCCATAATGGCATTGCATCAATAGGCCAAATGGTTCCTGAAAGATAGAAAACAGGTGTGGTTAAAAATGCTAATGTAAGATATATCATCTCAGTACGGCGTAAACATTCTGTTAGTAATTTGCTCAAACCTAGCGCCCCAAGCAATAATGGAAATGTCATGATTAATATTTCGGGAATGCTAGCTAATTGCCGATAACCAAGTATCCAAGGCCATAAACCAAATAATACAATAGATAAAAATAACCAAATAGGTAATAACCCACATAAACTGCCAAAGACAACAATTTTAGGCGGTTTGCCTTGAGGTAGCGAATTTAAAGTGATATTAGTACGAGTTGAAGCAATTAAAAAAGAGTGTTGTAGCAACATGACTAACAAACCTGGAAAGGTAATGGCGGCAAAACTGATGCCTGCATTATAAAGTGGTTCGGTTTGACCTTTTATAGGTGATAAAATAATATTGATCTGTTTATCTGAAAATCCGTTATTACGCATTATTTTAGTATTATATTCGGTCAATATCTGCTGATATATCCCTTTTATATCAACTTGTATTAAACCATTAGCTAAACGACTTGAAGCATCACCATATGCAGGAATTGTAACTTCTTCACCATTTATTAGACGCTTTTCAAAATCTCTTGGAATTGTGATCACAGCAAAAAGTTTACGATTATTGATATCATCATAAGCCTGAAGAGAGCTTTCATAAATAATTGTATCAATTTTTGAACTTGTTTCTAATGAGCGGATTAAACCACGGCTTGTTGGAGTATGATCTTGATCAACAATTGCTATCGGTAAATTAGTGATAGTTCCATTAATATAAACAAGGCTCATTAATGATACTGACAATAGTAACAATAACCACATTGGTCGTCCTAACAGATAAAAGAATATTTTTATAAATGAAGACCAAAATATTTTAATCATCTAAATTTATCCTCTTACTGTGAATGTAAACGTCTTACTAGACGCTTTCTGACTAACACGGTAATAATAATTGGATAGATCATTAAAATTCCGCATGTTTTTAACACCGACAAATAACTAGAGTGACGCAAAAACAGATCGAACAGTTTATTTAGTGCATAAGTTAATGGTTCAAGCGAAGAGATAAATCTAGCAATCCATGGCATGGATAGTTCAGGTACAACAACACCAGAATAAGTTAATGCAAGTCCAACTAAAATACCTATATAAGTATAGGCATCAATAGGAGTTTTAGTAAAAGTGTATAGCAAAATACCAATGCTTTGTGCTGCAATAACATAGAAAAATACCACTATCATCATGGCAAACGGAGAACCTGATACACGCGCATTAGAAAACAAAACGAGCATGGCAATTTCAAAAATAAGCAGCATAGTAAACCAAATTGTATAAGGTGCTAATTTTCCTAAAACAAAAGGGTAGCTAGGACGAGTTCGCTTTGGCAACTGTGCTAAAATGTGAATTGTTGTGGTTACAACAAATAGCTGCAATAAATGCACTACTGCGGAAAATTGTTGGAAGTACATTGAGTTACCACTAGCATTAAATAAACCATCATAATTAAAGTTAACTTTTGCCAATGGGGGAACTGGCATGCCAATGCTAGTAGCCATGGTGGTTCGATATTGGGTATTGATTGTTGCTATCAACCCAGAATAATCCATGATCGAATATAATCCAGCACTATAATATAACGCATTATAATAAAGCATTGGTGTAGGTTGGCGACCTGATAATACATCCGCTTCAAAATTAGGTGGAATATAAAGTAGCGCATAAATTTTTGCTTTTTGCAGATCACGCTCAGCATCAAAAAGTTGGCTATCATAATTGATAAGATCTGCATGTGCTGCAGCATTAAGATTACGCACGAGTTCGCGTGATAAAGTACTCTTATCTTGATCAATATAACCTACTGGTAAATCATATAATACACCTCGATAAAAAATACTACTAATTAACACAAAGATAATTAGTGGCATAATCCACATTAGCCAGTGAAAGGTAAACCGCCTAAAAATTTGTGGTATTTCGGCGTTAAACGCCTCTTTAAAACGATGCCAGAAATCTAACATTATTTGTCTAGCTTCCATAATGTGCTCATACCTGCACGTAAACCTTCAACAGGTGCAATAGGATAGAGTCTTACTTCAAAGGTTTTTAAATCAAAATCTCCTGTTGCTCTTGTTGCACGTTTAGTTGCATAATCGCCCATTGGTGCTATATAACGAATTTCGGCTTCAATTTCTTTGTGATTGAGTGCAGGTACTTCAAGTATAATATGATCACCTTTGCGAATATTAGACATAATATCTTCACGCAAGTTAAATACGAAATAAGCTTGAGGTAATTGAATCACTGTTAACAATGGGCTGTTAGCATTAAACAATTCGCCAACTTCAGCAGGAATAGAACCAATTTCACCTGCTACTTGCGCTTTAACTTGTAAATCATCATATTGTATTTGTAGCTGTTTAAGTTGCTCTCCGGCTTCTTCCAATTTGGCAGCATAAATTTCACGTTGCTCAATGCGATCTCCATTTTTAGCTTGGTCTAAATTAGCTTGTGCTGATTGAACTTGTTGAAAAGCTGAGTCACGTGTTTTTAAAGCATTATCTAAGATAGATTGAGAAACATAACCTTTGGCCGAAATAGCTTTGTTACGCTCATATTCTTTGGAAGCATTATCATATGTTACCTTTGCTTGCTCAAGAATTGCTTCATAATAACGAATGCTTTCTTCACGAGTTCCATGCTCCGAAAGTGCTAATTGAGCTTTTGCTTGGTCTCGCGCTGCTTCAGCCGCTTTGACTTGAGCTAAAAGCTCAGGGCTATCGAGAGTAATAAGAATATCACCAGGTTTAACGTCATCACCTCGATGAACATGAATAAATTGCACTCTACCTTTGGCTTTAGAAGCAACGCTAACATTCGGTGCATCAACTTCTCCTTGTAGGATAAACTGACTATTGTGTGAGCGAATTAAAATCGTCATTGATATTAAAATAACGATTAACGCAATAATAGTAAAAACTTTTTTGTTCATAAAATTTTGTATAGAGTGGTATTAAAGAGATAAGAAATAGAGAATTAAAATTATTATATACTTTGTAAAATAAGCATATGTAAAATTTACTCTCTCCCATTATACGAAAATTGCTTTATTTACACAAAGCATATCAATTTAATTTAAAAATGAATTAATATCAATACTAAGTTATTA